>CAIZMK010000055.1 GCA_903934035.1 uncultured Methylococcaceae bacterium | reverse complement strand
TGACAAACTGCCATCGGGTTGAAATTCGGGTGATATATCAATGACCAATTTATTGATCAAACCGTCTTTATCAGCGTAACCCAGAAATTTACTGGCGGCCGTATTACAATCAATAAAACGACCTTGCTGGGTAATGACCACTGGATCGCTCATCTGCTCAAAAAGTAGATGATAATTAGGCACATTATTAATGGCGGCTTGCCATTCTGAAAAAGGCTGCCAATCGCTTAACCAAGATAAGACCTTATCGACTGGCATCGGCTTAGCTATCGCGTAACCTTGAGCAACTTCACAGCCCAGTTTAATTAAAAACACACCTTGCTCAATAGTTTCAACACCCTCAGCAAGCACCTGCTTACCCATATCACTTGCCAAACGAATCAAATTAATAACCAACTGTAATCCTTGATTAGACTGGCAAATACCTTGTATAAAACTACGATCAATTTTTAGAGTTTTAAAGGGTAGTTCCTTCAAATAAGTGATAGACGAATACCCCGTACCAAAATCATCTAAGTAAAATTCCACACCCAAGCCACGACAACAATTAATAATCTCTATGACTTTAAGACGATCATCAATCTTGGTCGTCTCTAATATTTCTAGGGCAAAACTACCCATTTGATAAGTACTTATTGTGTTAATTTCAGCTTCTAAATTTTCAACAAAATTGCTTTGCATTAATTGCCTAGCATCCACATTCACACTTAAGATGAAATCAAAGCCTTGTTTATGCCACTCAGCTAATTGAGTTAAAGCAGTTTTAATAACCCAGTTGCCTAATTTAATGCCTAAGGGAATATTTTGAACTACAGGCAAAAACACATGAGGGCTAAATAATTCAGTGTTATTCTTATTCCATCGGATGAGTGCCTCAAAGCCTAAGACCTTACCGGTACGCATATTGACTTTGGGCTGGTAATAAAGCTCAAATTCATTACGACTTAAGCCTAATTCAATCTCTTTTATGGCATTGTTACGAGTCACAACAATTTGATCTTGTGCTTGATCAAAGAAATGAAAATTATTTTTACCCTGCCTTTTAGCAACATACATGGCCTGATCTGCCCGACTAATGAGTATTTCAGCATCAATATCGTAGCCCTCTGGATCACTCGGATATAAATAGATGCCAATACTTGCTGAAACCTTTAATTCAAGGTTTCTAATCATAAACGCTGATCGGCAAGCGTTTAATAGTGTAGAAACCACCCCCTCAATGTTATTGATACTTTTGAGCTCATCTAAAATAACCACAAACTCGTCGCCACCTAATCGGGCTAAAGTATCATGTTCACGTAGACCAGACTGCATTTGCTGACTTATCGCCACCAAAAACTCATCACCGACATCATGACCGTAATGATCGTTAATTATTTTAAAACCATCCAAATCAATAAACACCACCGCAATAAAACCACCACGCCGCTTAACGCGACTCATCGCCCGCGTCAATCGATCGGTGAGCAATGATCGATTAGCTAAACCAGTTAAATTATCGTAATAGGCTAATTGCTCCAATTGCTGGCGCTTTTCAATGATCATAGCTATATCACTGGCAACCGCCAAATAACGCTTTGGTCTGCCTTGGTCATCATAAACCGTTGATATACTGGTCATCTGTGTTGTGATGTGACCTAATTTATGACGATTAATTAACTCACCTCGCCAATGACCCTGTTTAAATATTTGCTGCCACATATGGGCATAAAATTCTTTATCGTGCAGCCCCGATTTAAGCAAGCGCACATGCAGACCTATAACTTGATCTTTTTCATAACCCGTCAGCTCAAAAAAACGCTCATTACAATCTAAGATAATTCCATTAAGATCGGTACAGTAAATCATTTCAATCGTTGAGTTGAAAAAATCTGTTGCAGCTTTTGAGTTTCTAATATTGGTCACATCAGTACAGGTACCAATATAGCCTTCAAATTCACCTTCTTCGGTAAATTGGGGCACACCACGACCATCTATCCATCGATACTCGCCATCATAGCGTTGTAAACGATACTCTAGCCGAAAATCACTACGCTGATCAAAGGCCTTATAGTAGGTTTTTAGTGCCAATTTGAGGTCATCAGGATGAACACCTTGCATCCATCCACAGCCTTGCTCGTCCTGTAACCTTCGCCCTCTAAAAGCTAGCCAACCCATGTTGAACCAATAACGATTATTGTAAATATCAGCTTGCCAAATCAAAGTGGGAGCAGTATTAGAAAGCTCACGAAAACGCTTTTCAGACAGGGCTATAGCATCTAATTGCAATTTTTTCTGGGTAACATCACGTTGGATGCCCACAAATTGCGTCAATTGATTTTTCCTATCAAAGATTGGACTGATGGTTAATTCATTCCAAAAGGCTTTGCCCGCTTTTGTATAATTTAATATTTCACCTTTGAAAGATTTCCCTTCATTTAGCGTACTTCTAATCAGTTCAATTTGTACTTGATCTGTGTCAGGACCTTGTAAAAAGGCTAGATTTTTACCCAAAGCTTCCTGCTGACTATAGCCCGTAGCCATCTCAAAATCCTTATTAACGAAGGTAACTCGTCTTTGAGGGTCAGTAATAATAATGGTATCGGGTATTAAATTAACGATATCTTCATGCGATTGCTGAAAGTCAACGAGTTGGTTTTGTAACAGAACCGATTGTTGAAAATCGGCTATTGATTTATTAAATAAACCTGCAAGTTTAACTTCATCTTCTGTCCAGGGTTCAGAAATGCCCTGCCACGTTTGCGCCCACGTTTTAAAAGAGTTACGCGGTGATAATTGATAGTGACCCTCTGCTGTTTGCGAGAGTCCTTGTACATAAGAACCGGCCCAATTGACTGTTTTTAGCTTTTCTGCGCGTAACCATATAATGCAATCTTGTTGCATGTTCTTCGGGCAAATAGCTAATAAACCAGACACTTTATTCTGATAAGATTCCGCTAGTTCAAATTTACTTGAAAGCTCATTACACACAAAATGACCCGTAGGGGCATGATCATTAAGCCAAGCTAATAAAGCAACGATGTCAGCGTCTTGAAGAATGATGCCCTCCATAAATAACTCGCCATTAACGACCACTATAATCCCTGTGGACTCAATAACCGACATCAGTGTTTGCAGTACCTCATTAGAAACCTTATTAATTTTCGTGCTAAAGAGACTCACAACCAAGGCATTAAAATCGATGTATTTATTCGCATAGCCCTGTTGTTCAGTCAACTCATACATCTCAAGCTTACTAGCCACCATTTTGCTGATTAAGTGCGCTGAATGACGCATAAGCACTGGGATTCTTTTCGGGGTCAAATGGTGGCAGGCAATTATGCCCCATAAGTTGCCATTTTTTAGCAATGAAATGGTCATAGTCGCCGATGTACCCATATTGCGTAAATAGGACAGGTGTATAGCCGATAAACTACGCAAAGAAGAGAACGTCAAATCCAATGGCTGTTGGGACAGAGGATTGTATGCAGGTACAAAGGCAACAGAATCGGCATCAACGTCAGTCAATACACGCACTTTATTTTTTGTGTAAAGCGCTCTGGCTTGGGGGGGAATATCACTAGCAGGAAAATGTAAACCTAAAAAATCGGGGGCAACTTCGCAACGGCTTTGTGCGATGACTTGGCCATCCCAGCTTTCATCAAAGCGATAAACCATGACATTATCATAGCCCATAACTAATCGAACAATGTGAGCCGCTTTATCCAAATACGGATGTAAGTGCGTTTCGCTTTCAGCCTCTTCTAATAGTTTTTGTATTTCTAAAAAGAGCTCTGCTATATCATCAGGTTTATCGATATTAGCATCATAGGACAACTCTACTACGGGGAAACCGTCCGAAATAAAGACATGCGCGTCAAGTTTATGACTGTAGCGAGAAGTTAGATCAATAACACCAATAGCGTAATTTGCCGCTGAATGATGCGCCTTGGCAATGAGTTGAGCTACTTTCTTCGTAGCCTCATCACCCAACACAGAGGACAAGGATTTATTTAAAACCTGATCGATACTAAGGTTTAGCAAAGTTGCTATGTTTTCACTGACCTGAATAATTTCGAAGTCAGCCGCAGGGTTTAAAACCAGCGCAACACCATGCGCTTGAATGAAGCCTAATTGATGAATAGGTTCAGCAGCACAAACCTCTAAGGCTTTTTCTAAAGCAGATTCAATTTCAGGAGTCATGTTTTACCCTTAGAACAGAGGTAAGTAGATTAGGCTTGCTTGCTTGCTTGCTTGCTTGCTTGCTTGCTTGCTTGCTTGCTTGCTTGCTTGCTTGCTTGCTTGCTTGCTTGCTTGCTTGCTTGCTTGC
>CAIZMK010000054.1 GCA_903934035.1 uncultured Methylococcaceae bacterium | reverse complement strand
GACTCATCTTGATGATGCGCCTTATATAAATTAGTAAACTGTGCTTGTAATTGTTCTGTTAATGAACAGATCACAAATTCACGAGCTTGATGAATGGCGACCACATCAATCACCGTCATTTGCTCAGCTAAATAGGTTTCTGACGGCAGGTTGAGTAATAACGATAAATACGATAAATCAGTTGGTTGTTGCGCCATGATTTGTTTAAACGCCTCAACAAGAATAGGGTTAAGCACTAAAGTGCGTCCCTGATGTTGATCCTCGATTAAGTTAAAAATAATTTGGCTGGCGAGTTGCTGTCCTGCTTCCCAGCGATTAAAAGTATCGCTGTCATGACTTGATAAGAAAGCCAGTTCTTCAAGGCTACGCTCAAAAACTAGTTTAACGGGTGCTGAAAAACCTCTTAAGATAGAAATGATCGGACGTTGTGCTAGCGACTCAAAGCTAAAGCTTTGTTCAGTTTCTGTCAGTTGCAAAATAACTTCTGTGCCGGCTGCACTACCATCAGGATTAAGTAAGCCAACCTTAACAGGAATATGCAGCGGTGCTTTATCAGTTTGTCCAGGTGTGTCTGGGCAACATTGGCTCAGCGTTAATTTTAAGGTTTGGCTATCTGCATCGTAAGCTTGTTGAACGGTAATGACCGGTGTGCCAGCTTGTTCATACCAGCGGCGAAATTGACTTAAGTGGATGTTATTGGCGGCTTCCATCGCGCTAACAAAATCATCGCAAGTGACAGCTTGGCCATCATGACGTTCAAAATACAGATCACTGCCTTTACGAAAACCTTCAGCACCTAGCAAGGTATGTATCATACGCACTACTTCTGCGCCTTTTTCATAGACGGTTAAGGTATAAAAATTATTAATTTCTATATAAGAGTTTGGGCGTATTGGGTGAGCCATGGGGCCTGCATCTTCAGCAAACTGGCGCGAGCGTAGCATGTTGACATCTTCGATACGCTTAACGGCCTTAGACGTTCGATCGCCGGTAAATTCTTGGTCACGAAATACAGTAAAACCTTCTTTAAGACTCAATTGAAACCAGTCACGGCAAGTAATACGATTGCCAGTCCAATTATGGAAGTATTCATGGCCTATGACGCCTTCAATATGTTCATAATCACTGTCGGTCGCGGTATCAGGACGTGCCAATACAAATTTGGTATTGAAAACATTAAGGCCTTTATTTTCCATGGCGCCCATATTGAAATGACCCACAGCGACGATCATATATAAATCTAAATCATATTCACGGCCGTAAACTTGCTCATCCCAATGCATAGCATTTTTAAGAGATTGCATAGCGTGAGCGCATTTATCTAAGTCATGTGCTTCAACAAAAATCTGTAAGCTTATTTTGCGATTTGAAAGCGTGATAAATTCATCTTCAATACTCTCTAGTTGTCCTGCAACGAGTGCGAATAAATAACAGGGTTTGTTAAATGGGTCTTCCCAAGTCACCCAATGCTGGTTATCGGCCAAATCGCCTTGAGCAATTTGATTGCCGTTCGATAACATGACCGGATAAAGACTTTTGTCGCCTACTAAGGTTGTGGTGAATTTAGCCATCACATCAGGGCGATCCAAAAAGTAAGTAATCTTTCTAAAGCCTTCTGCTTCGCATTGTGTGCATAACATGCCGTTAGATAAATATAAGCCTTCTAAAGCTGTATTGGCTTTTGGGTTAATGGTGTTTTCAATAGTCAGAACAAAACTGCGATGTTGCGGTAGGTTATTAATAGTGAGGCTTTCTTTAGTTTGCAGGTAGTCTTGCTCAGTTAATTCTTTATCATCATTAAGCACCACGCGCGTTAATACTAAATTTTCTCCCGCTAAAACCAGCGCCGCATCAGCGGTTTCGCTTTCAGGATTACGGATTAAAGTCAGGCGTGAAATAACCTGAGTTTGCTCCTCAGCTAAAGTAAATTTTAAATCAACGTTCTGAATCAAATAGTCAGGTACGGCGTAATCTTTTAAGAAAATAGTCGCTGGATTGTTAGTTGTCATGTGTGTACCTGTTGATAGGCTGCTTTTTAGCGGCGTGAATAGAGAGTAAGGCCCAGGCGCAAATTAAACTAACGCCGCCAAAGGGAGTAATAATGCCTAATATTTTCATATCCAGCAGTACCAGTAAATATAAACTACCCGAAAATAAAATGATGCCGATAAACATTAAGTGGCCTGCCCATTTTAATAATTTAGAGGTGGGAGCGTGTAGTAAGGCCAAGCCTATGCCAATCAAACCTAAGGCATGCCACATTTGATAGCTGACGCCAGTTTGATAAATAGTTAATTGCTCAGGGCTTAAGCTGGCTTTTAAAGCATGAGCGCCGAAAGCCCCCATACCTACGCCCACCAAAGCACTTAAAGCACCTAAAAATAAGAATACAGATTTCATGTTAACGCTCTGTAAGTCTAGGAATGAGTTGAGCTAAGTTGCAAGGTTTAGTACGGTGATCTAATTGCTCTTTAATAAGACTGTCCCAACCGGTACGGCAAGCACTTGATGAACCCGGCAGGCAGAACAAGTAAGTTGCATTAGCGACACCAGCCAAAGCTCGAGATTGTATGGTCGAGGTTTTGATGTCTTGATAAGATAACATGCGAAAGGTTTCACCAAAGCCCTCTAATACTTTGTCGAGTAAAGGGCTTATTGCTTCAGGTGTGCCATCACGGCCTGTTACGCCAGTGCCACCCGTACTAATAATGACCTGTATTTCTGTTTGAGCTATCCACTCTGAAACCACGGCTCGAATTTGGTAAATATTATCAGGAACTATCCTTTTTTCTAGTACCTGATGCCCAGCTTCTATAGCGCGATCGACTAAGGTTTTACCCGATACATCATCGGCCTCAGTGCGCGAATCAGAAACCACTAAAATGGCAATGTTTAACGGAATAAATTCTCTATCTGTGGTCATGTTATTGGCTGTAGCATTAGGTTAAGTATTAAATGTAGTAATATTAAAATTATTTGTAGGGTCGATCTCGTCCAACTGTAGGCCGGAATAAGACCATCTAAGCGTAACGCGTGGTGGCGTTTACGGCACAGGAGCAGTACCTATGCCGGAAACGCTTTACTAGCTTACGCCCGTAAAGTCTTATTCCGGCCTACAGCTACAATTTCCTTGTAGGGGCGACAGATTCGCACCTTAGTTTCGGTACACCCCATGTATTCTGATCATTCGCTCATCTTAACACAACAAATAAACCTTGGTCGCCGCGCTGGATATTAATCAAAACCGCACTATTTGGATTGACCGCACGTTTAAATTCATCTAGGTTATGCACTCGATAGCGATTAGCAGAAACGATCAAATCACCGGGTCTTAAGCCAACTTGCCAAGCATAAGAGGCGGTATTGATTTTATCGATACTAATGCCTTCTAGCTGGTTTTTCGCAGTATCACTTAATACCGTACCTTGTAATAAACGATGTAACTTTTCACCAGCCACTTGTGTTAATTCTGGTTTAGCGATAACAGCGGTGACGGCTTTTTTTTCTGTGCCATGAAAATAGTCTATCGTAACCTTATCACCAATTTGCAATAAGCCTACTAGGTTGTTGATATCTTGACTGTTATTAATAGGCTTATCATTAGCACCGACAATAATGTCGCCCGGTTCTAAGCCGGCTTTAGCGGCAGGAGAGTCATTTTCAATCCGACTAATGGCAGCGCCATGTTGGGTTTCTAGGTTGAAGGCATTCACTAAGTCAGGTGTTAAGTCTTGTGTAGTGACGCCAAGCAAGCCTCGTTTAACGACACCATGTTTGACCAGCGCATCTTTAATGCTGTTGATCATATTGGAAGGTATTGCAAAACCAATACCGACATTGCCGCCCGTAGGTGCCAAAATGGCAGTATTCATACCAATGAGTTCGCCGCGTAAATTAACTAATGCACCGCCTGAATTGCCGGGATTAATAGAGGCATCTGTTTGAATAAAGTTTTCATACTTTTCTATACCTAAGCCAGAACGACCTAAGGCGCTGACGATGCCGGAAGTAACTGTTTGTCCTAAACCAAAGGGATTGCCAATAGCGACTACAAAATCACCGACTTTAAGTAAGCTAGAATCTGCCATGGTTAATTGGCTTAAATTATTAGCTGGAATTTTAATCACCGCGACATCCGATTCAGGGTCGGTGCCGATGAGTTCGGCATTAAGTTGCCGTCCATCATGTAGTGTCACCATGATGGTATCGGCTTTATCGATAACATGGTTGTTAGTTAAAACTAAACCTTGCTTGCTATCGATAATAACGCCAGAACCCAAGCTATTTTTTTGTTGCTGCTGACGCAACTGATTAGGCACATTGAAAAACTGCCTAAACACAGGGTCTTGCATTAAAGGATTGTCACTGACTTGAATATTCTTTGAGGTTGAGATATTTACAACAGCAGGCATGCTATGTTCTAGCATAGGCGCTAAGGTAGGCAAAGCTTGGTTGCCATCAAAAGGCGGTAGTCCAGCTGCTTGGCTAAGGGAATGTACTGATAAAATAGAAAATAAAGCGAGCGACTTTAATAAGGGTGTTTTCATCTGTAAGTGTCAATGGTTAGTTAAACAGTTATAGATGACACTATAAGTGCAAAAATGTTTAAATCAAGGATGAAATATTTTTGTGTTGAGTATGTGAGTGCTTCAGTGGATTTATAGGTATTCAATAGGAACATTGTGGTGATGGTCGTAGGGGCGTATCGAATACGCCCTTATAAATAAGTTCTATATCACTGATCTTGGTAAGCGGGTGTATGCAATACACCCCTATTAAAGCTTAACTTAAAGGCATTGAGCGCTAAGATAGGATCTTCGTAGTCCATCCTAATGTCTTAAGTTGGAAGCGAATTTTTTAAATGAGTTTAATTATTATTAATGATCAGCCACTTTGATTAGCCAGCCGGTTTTGTCATCACAACCTAATACCGCTTTAGCGCCAACATCGATACGGACAAATTCACCGGTCAATTCTGCAGGTAGTTGCGCTTTAATTTTATGGAAAGTGCTGGTGGATTCTAATTCAAAAGCTAAAGGCTGTTTTTTTGCCGTTAAGGTAATAGTGGTCGGGTCTACCCAGGCAGATATTTTGATAATAAACTCAGACTTAGGTGCAACTTCAATATTGTCGGGTGCTTTGTAAATAGGTAAATTAAAATCAGTAAAGCGTGGCTTTTTGCAGGCTTTTTCTAATTCTTCTGGGCTATAAGCTAATGCTTGGCCACTTAAAGCGACAAGTCCTACCAACAGCGACGATTTTAATAGTTGTTTCAAGTTCATGGTTATTCCTCAATCAAGGTTTGATGTTATTTTTATGTAACCCAGTAATGCAGTGGGTTACTTTAGATATATTTCTGTTGAAATTCAACTAATACATATATCAGCGATCAATTAAACAGCAAGTTATAAGTTCTGAATTTGCAATATTATGATTGAAAAGACCTTAGATTTGGTGCAGTAACGAGTACTTAATAATAATCAAAAAACAGGTCATTAATGAGGAATTAGGTCAAAACGTATTCTTTTTAAATGCCGGTTTGCATCTAAAACTTTTGTTCTAGCGTGAAGAAATCTTTTATTACAGAGTAATAAAATCTTATTTTTAGGCAGTTTAGCTACACAACAATTTTGCGGAGTATTAACCACAGAAATTAATTCACTTAAGGCTGATAATTGATCATGATCCATGTCCGATGTTTCAATAATATCTGCTCGAAATCGAAGATTAAAATTTTCGTCGAGTAATGTAGCGTAAATATAATCAATGCCTTGATAAAATTCTGGTGGTACTTTTATTTTATATTCTCGCGTTTGCAAAATGTTACGGCTTTTACTGCTCAGAGCTTGAATTAAAACAGCAGAAGAGATAAAAAGATTAATTCCACCGCCATTGTTATCATGTTCGATGACGTAGAGTCCAAAGTAATCAGGGGTTTTTTGCTCGTATGAGCAGTCGGTATGAAAGTAAAAGTCCTCAGATCCATGAGAGCGGGCAATATTCCCCGCACCACTGCGAATCGTCCATTCGATGATGTTGCTATTATCGTGTATATGTGGGATGCCAATAGACTCAATAATCTTTCTTAGGGTATATTTATCAACATCATCAAAGTTTACATCAATAATCATAAGGCCATGTTTTAACAAGGTTTCACGATACAAAATAGGATCAATATCATTGATATCTTGAATTTTAATATGACAGTTTTTGGGTACGATCAAGTCTTTTGCAAAGGGCAAAAAGTTATCTAGCGATAAATTAATTAGTTGATTGATCATGGTCTGTCGCTCTTATAACGCATTGAGAAGGTCTTTAAATAGGCGTACCGAAATTTCATATTTAAAAAACAATACCTTAGTTGACCTAGTGATATGCTTAGATTTCTAGGGGGCATTTGTGTATCGGTAATTAGTACTAAGCCTATATCAGTAGTCTTAAGATTACAAACCTAAGTTTACCCGTAATGCAAATAAGCTGAGTTGCAATAGCTGAGATTTTTAGAGAGATTAAATAATAATCTTTAATTTACAATTACTTGTATTGTTAATTTGTTTTTTGTGAAATTCGAACAAGATAATAGCGAGAAACGCTGGGCTGAGGAGACAGTGAAAGTATTATTTTTATTTCCCCTCTTTAGTAAAGAGGATTTAGGGGAGATTTGATCTATTAAAAATAATCATAAAATATCAGTAACTTATGACACAACAAATCCCCCTCAGTCCCCCTTTTACCATAGGTAACTAAACAAATAATTGTTAGCATTCCCACGCGAGAACGATAACATTGTGGTGAAGATCGTAGGGGCGTATTGCATACGCCCTTATTAAATAAGCTCTATAACATATAGACTTTCAATGTTGGGCGTATTGCATACGCCCCTACGGTGATTTTTATCGTTTCCACGCCAATAAGAAACTTGTGTAGATACCTATGCCCTTTTGCAAAGGGGGAAGCTAAAATCATAATACTTTCGCAGCCCCCCCTGGCAACACTGCCCACAGTTAAGGATAAGAAAAAAGCGTTTTACCTGTAGGGGCGACAGATTCGCCCAGTACATTCGTCTTAATTAAGACTCAATTAAAGCTCAGCAATATTTCGATAAGCGCCGCAATAATAGAGTAAGGGCTCACCGCTACGGCAGATGCTATCTTGAACTTCAGCGATAATGATCCAATGTGTGCCAGCGCGTACTTTTTCTACGACTTTGCAATCTAAGGACATAAGGCTATTAGTTAGTATGGGTGCGCCCGTGATGCCGGGTGTCCAGCTAGTATTATCAAAACGTTGTTCTTGACTAGCTCCGCCTGCAAATTGATTAGAAATTTCTTGTTGATCTGACTTTAAAATATTGACAGCAAAGTAACCGCTTTCTTGTATGCCCGAACCTGTGTCGGCAGCATCATTAATACACACTAAGATTTGAGGAGGATCAACGGATACACTACTAAAAGCAGTGGCTGTCATGCCTTGAAGACCAAATTGTTCTGAATAAGTGGTTACAACGGTAACACCGCTAGCCCAAAGTTGCAGTGCTTTTTTAAAATCATCAATGCTCACAGTCATAATATTCTCCGTTTAATAGCTTAAGTTAATTCGAACTGATTCTCTACTACAAGCGAGCTTGTAAGCATAAATGAAAGAGTCTCATTGAATTGTATGGGTACATTTTAGTGCTAATAGTACTGCACACAAAATTTGTTGTTAACAAAACAACGGCGCAATGATTTAAGATAGTCGGCTTTTGTAGTCATAAACGGCTTTGTATACTTACTAAAGTTTATGATAAGGTTTCTTAGATAGTACTTTAGATTGATGAGCGTAGGGCAATATTTTATGTCGGCTAGCTCAATGAACAGTGCTGTAATAACTTCGCATACTGCTCTGGTGTTAAATGAACGTAAGACAAAAAGATTTATATAAAATATTGGGTGTCATTGATAGCGCAGAATTAGTGGTCATTAAGGCGGCTTATAAAGCCTTAATGATGATGTATCATCCAGACAGATCTGATGGCAATAAAGAAGAAGCCATTAAAAAAGCAAAAGAGCTAAACGAAGCCTATACCATATTAACGGATCCAGATAAGCGCAGAAAATATGATATGGATAGGCCTAGTTCTGCTTTTAAGTCCAGCGAGAAGTCTGAAGATGACTTGCGCACAAAAAAAGAGCTTAAAAAATCTTTGGCCGAAATTAAGACTTTATTGAAAGAATTTCAGCAACTAGTAAAAACGCTATCTCATTGAAAAAATAGTGGTGCTATGTGATTTGCATTAATCCTAGGTATTTACAAAACATGATTGCGGTACTTTATGTGTTATGAGTGTGTATAAACTGTCGAGACTGTGAAAGTATTATGACTTTAGCTTCCCCCTTTGTAAAAGGGGGATCGAGGGGGATTTATTGTGTTATAGGCTACTAATATTTAATGATTATTTTTAATAGACCAAATCTCCCCTAGCCCCTCTTTGCTAAAGAGGGGGGAATAAAAAGAATACTTTTACAGTCTCTGTCGCCCCTACAATAAAGTATTGTATCTATTGCATAAGAAATCACTAGGATTACCCACGTTAATTCACATTGAGTCAAAATTAATAATTGACGTAACGCAGTATGGTCGTCTTATTTTTTGTTTGATAAACCGATCATTGCTAATGATGTTGTGATGGTTAAAAGGAACCAAACTCATATTTCGCAGGGCCTAGGTTGGTAAGTAAATCCTATCAAAAGCTCTTAAAAAAACAAAACACAGCCAGAGTAATCGATATTCTACTAGCGTTTTAATCAGATACTTTCTTTGCATGACGCTTAAGAAAATATGTGGTTTTCGGGCGCGAAAGCCCGAAAACACTGCATGGCTGAGTATTATTAGTAAAATTTTAGGGTATAGTCTTTTAGTTAAATCCGGTTATAAACGGCTTTAAAAACAGATGTATATGGATTAATGTAAGTATTATTACTACTCTGCGTAAAGAAATGATATATTGACAGTAAGCTTTCAATATAAACAGGTAACTTTATGTACACTTCTATATTCTTTTCACCCACCATCAGGCAAAAATTTTTTAAATTAACGCTGCTTAGTCTTCTTTGTGGAGGCGCAAGTCTTGCTCAAGCTGAAGATCAGCCCAAAGTGTATCTTAAGCAGCCTATGGCCGCTTTCTCCTCTCAGGCCGATGATGCGCTACTCGGTAATAAATATGAAAAGCCAGTATGGAATCTTCATGACAGCTTACATTTGCCAGATTGGTTAGCCTTATCCGTTAATCAACGTACTCGTTATGAAAATTTGACCGGTGGTTTTAAGGCTAATGGTGGTGATCAACAAATTGCCTTGCAAAACGATATTTGGATGCAAGCCCAGTTAGGTGCTTTCCGTTTTGCCACTGAAGTCATGGATTCTCGTGCAGTCGGAGCTGATGCTGGTTCTGGTGTTAATAACTTTATGGCAAATACTGCTGATTTTGTTCAAGGCTATGTGTCTTGGGTTGATAAAGATTTATTCGGAAGTCATATTGGTACAGAAATCAAAGCGGGTCGACAATTGATGACTCTAGGTAGTGCTCGCTTAGTGTCTAATCCCTATTATCGCAATACTCCTAATACCTTTACCGGTGCTAGACTTCGCTTTTTGGATGGCACCCAATGGCAGTTTAATGGTTTTGTAACCATGCCTGTGGTGCGCTTTCCTTCGGGTACCTCTCCTGCGACTGCTAACGATATCTTGACTGACAGTCACCGCTTTGATCAAGAAGCCACTCATACAGTATTTTCGGGTGCTTTTTTTGAAAAAAGCAACATAGGCTACGGAGTGAGTGGCGAAGTTTATATGTATAATTTAAACGAAGCTGATAGCTGGAATAACGCTACCCGCAAGCGCCAATACTATACGCCCGGCATGCGTTTCTATATTAAGCCGGCTAAAGGCAAGTTTGATTTCCAAACTGAAACGATGGGTCAGTTTGGTACGGTGCGTTACAGCAGCACCCCTGGCGGTAAAGATTTGATGCATCAAGCTTGGGCTCAGCACGCTGACTTAGGTTATACCCTTGATATGCCTTGGTCACCCCGTTTGATGCTGGAATATGATTATGCCAGTGGTAGTAAGCAATCAGGTTCTGCAGCGACTACCGATCAACGTTTCGATCCTTTATATGGGGTGACGGTCGGTGATTTCGGTCCTACAGGCATTTATGCTGCAATACCCCGTAGTAACATTAGTTCACCTGGCTATAAGTTAAACTTGGCACCTAGATCAGATTTGCAGTTTACCTTGCAACAACGTTTTGTCTGGTTAGCATCAGCAAGTGATTGCTGGGGTACTGTAGCTTGTAGTTCGTCTGCTAATGCTATTTTATATCCAACTAAAACTAGCGGCAGTTATATCGGTGATCAAGTAGGTGTTACGGGTCGTTATGACTTCAATAGCAGCTTAAACTTTGATGCGGGCTGGTTTTATTTATTTAAAGGTCAATTTGCTAAACAAGGCACAACAACTTCCGGTGGTTCAACTACTGTGCCTGGTTTAGATACTCAATACTTCTACCTACAAAGTCAATTAAGGTTCTAATAAATATATGACAAACTTTAAGCGTATTAGCCAGATATTTTTTGTATTGTTAATGATGCTTTTTAGTCTGCCATCGGCGCAGGCTACAGAAGCCTCAGCTAACAGTCAGTCTTTGAACGAAGTTCAAGACATCATTAAAAGAGGTAAGTTGGTGGTGGCTATGTATTCGAAAGATGCACCACCTTTTTATTATGTTGATAAAGATAATCATCTTACCGGCTTTGATGTCGTTTTGATCGAAGGCTTTGCTAAGCTTTTGGGTGTGCCAGTAGAGTTTAATCGCAGTGCTAAATTTATTAATGATACCGTGACCATGGTTGAAAATCATGAAGTCGACTTGGCGATTACTAAATTAAGTATGACGTTTAAAAGAGCCAGCCGTGTGCTTTTTGCCGACCCCTACATTACTTTGCACCAAAGTTTATTAATTAATAGACTGGAGTTGATTAAGCAGTTAAAAGGGCGGCCTCAAGAGGAAGCCATACAAAATTTAAGCGGTAAATTAGGTGTGGTCGCTAAATCTTCTTATGTCGATTACGCTAAGCATTTTCATAATATGGAGTTAATAGCTTACCCTACTTGGGATGAAGCCATTAAAAATGCCCGTGAAGGTAAAATCACAGCAGCTATGCGTGATGATGCTGAGGTTAAGTTGATTTTGCGTGAACATCCTGAGTATGCCTTAGATTTAATGTCGGTGATTTTAAAAGATGCAAAAGATCCTAAAGGCATCGCAGTTTCAACAGATCATAACCAATTAAGACTTCTACTTAACTTTTATATCAAAACCCTCGATTGGAATATAACTGGCGATCAAATGATCAACAATTATGACAAAGAGATAACCATTCTGAAACAAAAAATTGCGATGCAGGAACAACAATGAATCAGCAAATCTTGAAAAATATTGGCAACGTAATGCGTAGCGGCTGGACAATATTGTTTGCAGTCGGTTTAGGCATTTATATTGGTTTATTCCAACATGAATATGTGCAGTATGTGGCACCTATCGGTCATATTTATTTGGATATTTTAAAAATGTGTATATTGCCGATTCTAATAACGGCAATTTCTATGAGTATAGCTCGGCTTTTACAAGCCGAGGGTGAGAGTTCTTTTATCAAAAGAATGCTAGTGGTCTTTATGTTAAGTGTGGTGATGTCAGCCATTTTAGGCATGGCTGTAGGACTGATTAGCCAACCAGGCTCAGGTTTTGATAAAGAAACATTGGCAACTTTAGGCTCTATAGTAAGGGAATCAGGTGCGCCAGATCTTGAGATTTCAGCTTATGAACCTTTTGTGGCTAAAGAAAAGCCCAGCTTTACTAAAACCTTTATTGCTAATTTAATACCCGAAAATATTTTTTCAGCCTTAACAACGGGTAGTAGTTTGAAGGTATTGTTTTTTGCTATTTTATTCGGCATAGCGCTAGGTACCATTAGTAAACTTAAATCTCAATCACTTATATCCTCTTTAGAGTCAATCTATACCTCTTTCTCTATTATGGTTAAATGGCTGATGTTGATATTGCCGTTTGGATTATTAGGTTTAATAGCTCATGACGTCTCGCAAGTAGGTTTGCCGGTATTGATGGCCATGATGAAATTTGTGCCCATTGCCTTATTGGGCTTTTTAGTATTATTTATAATCAGCAGCCTGATTATGTGGCAACGTACTGGATCGCTGCTGGTTCCTTTTATGGCTCTTAAAGAGACTGTGGTAATGGCCTTGGGTACTGGTAATGCTATGGCGTGTTTGCCATCGGCTATCAATGGCTTAGTTGATGAAATGGGCTATGATAAAAAATCAGTGGATTTAATCGTACCTTTAAGTTTAACCATTTGTAGAACAGGCCCGACTTTGTATTTTGCTTTGGCTACTTTGTTTGTGGCGCAATTATATAATGTTGAATTAGGTGTCTCAGGCTTGATGGCTGTTTTTATAGGCTCTATTTTCGCGGGTTTAGCGACTGCAGGCGCATCTGGTGTGGTCTTATTATCGATGTTAAGTCTAGTTTTAGAGCCGTTACAACTTCCTGTTGAGGCTGTCTTAGTGTTGTTTATCGTTATTGATCCAATAGTTGGTCCTTTTAGAGCCTTAGCCATTGTGCATACCTCATGTGCAATTAATACTTTAATTCTTCCAAAACAACAGATAAGGCAAATAAAAGAAGTAGAGGAAGCAACTGCTAATTGAAGCTTTTCAGTAGCAGGGAAGGATTTTTGTTTATGTCAAAACAGTCATAACAAATATTTTTTCTACAACACACTAGGCGTTTGTAGGTTTATATGATGCAGATGCATTAAGACCCATAGGGTTAAATGAGCCACCTTTTTATTAGGATGAGCTGAACGATAGTTAGTGAAGCGCATCAATCATGGTAGAGCGATGCGCTTCACTAACTATCGTTCGCACATCCTATTAAGAAGTTTCAGAAGCGTGACAGGGTTTATAAACACCCTGTCACTTACGTTTTAAAAGTTATTGGATCATCCATTGTAAGGTTGGGACTGCAAAACTCGACCAGCGTGGGGAAATCTTTAATAATACTAATAGATTACATAACGGACTGTAAATTATGGACGTTATAGATGACCCGTTTTCAAATTCAATAAGTTATATTCAAAACCAACTGAGGTTCCAGTCAATCAAATGCTAAATTTCAAACCTATAAACAACATAATTATTTTATTGTTAGTCATGCTATTTGGTTTACCCTCGGTTCAGGCAACAGAGAATGCTATTAGTAATGAGTCAAGCAACGTAGTTCAAGATATAGTTAAAAGAGGAAAGTTGGTGGTGGCTATGTATTCAAAAGATGCACCACCTTTTTATTATGTTAATAAAGATAATCAGCTAACGGGTTTTGATATTGTTTTGATTGAAGGTTTTGCTAAGCTTTTAGGTGTGCCGGTAGAGTTTAATAGAAGTGCAAAATTTCTAGATGATACCGTGACTATGGTTCAAAATCATGAGGTCGATTTAGCGATTACTAAATTAAGTATGACTTTTAATAGAGCGAGTCGAGTGTTTTTTTCTGATCCTTATATTACTTTGCATCAAAGTTTATTAATTAATAGGCTGGAGTTGACAAAACAAATGCAGGGGCGACCTCAAGAGGAAGTTATCCAAAATTTAAGCGGTAAATTGGGCGTGGTCGCTAAATCATCTTATGCAGATTACGCGAAACATTTTAAAAATATGGAGGTAGTACCTTATTCTGCTTGGGGCGATGCCATTAAAGATGCCCGTGAAGGTAAAATAACAGCGGTTTTTCGTGATGATGCTGAGATTAAGTTAATTGCTCACGATCGTCCAGAGTATGCCCTAGATTTAATGTCAGTAATTTTGAAAGATGCCAAAGACCCAAAAGGTATTGCAGTTTCAAAAGATCATAATCAGTTAAGGCTTTTAATTAACCTTTATATTAAATCCCTAGACTGGAAGATTACAGCTGATCAGATGATCAATAATTATGACAAAGAGATAAACAAACTTAAACAAAAAATAGCAATGCAGGAACAGCAATGATTCAACAGATATTTAAAGGTATAGGCAGCGTATTGCGTAGCGGTTGGACGATATTATTTGCAGTCAGTCTTGGTATCTATATCGGTTTATTCCAGCATGACTTAGTGCAGTATGTGGCACCTTTTGGCCATATTTATCTGGATATTTTAAAAATGTGTATTTTGCCGATTTTAGTAACGGCAATTACTATGAGCATTGCTCGCCTTTTACAAGCAGAGGGTGAAAGTTCTTTTATCCAAAGAATGTTAGTAGTGTTTGTGCTGAGTATAGTCATGTCTGCCATACTAGGCTTAGCTGTCGGACTTATCAGTCAGCCTGGTTCTGGATTTGACAAAGCTTCATTAGTCAGTTTAGGTTCTATTGTTAGAGATTCAGGTGCGCCAGATCTTGAAATTTCAGCTTATGAACCATTTGTAGCTAAAGAAAAGCCCAGCTTTTCTAAAACCTTCATCGCAAATTTGATACCAGAAAATATTTTTTCGGCTTTAACAACGGGCAGTAGTTTGAAAGTGCTGTTCTTTGCTATTTTATTTGGTATAGCCTTGGGTACCATCAATAAAAATAAGTCGGAATCACTGATGTCAGTCATAGAATCAATCTATATCGCATTTTCAATCATGGTTAAATGGTTGATGCTGATACTGCCTTTTGGCTTGTTAGGTTTGATCGCTCATGATGTCTCGGAGGTAGGGATACCCGTATTAATGGCTATGATAAAGTTTGTACCCATTGCTTTATTGGGTTTTTCAGCATTATTTATAATCAGTAGTTTGATTATGTTGCAACGTACAGGATCGCTAATGGCTCCTTTGGCTGCTCTTAAAGAAACCATCGTTATGGCATTAGGAACAGGTAATGCTTTGGCGTGTTTGCCGTCGGCAATTAATGGCTTAGTAGATGAATTGGGCTATGATAAAAAATCAACGGATTTGATAGTTCCATTAAGTTTAACTATTTGTAGAACAGGACCTACCTTATATTTTGCTTTAGCGACCTTATTTGTGGCGCAATTATATAAAGTTGATTTAGGTATTTCAGATTTAATGGCTGTTTTTGTATGGTCTATTTTCGCTGGATTAGCGACTGCAGGCGCTTCAGGTGTGGTTTTATTATCAATGTTAACTTTGGTTTTAGAGCCCTTAGGGCTGCCGGCTGAAGCAGTGTTAGTGTTGTTTATCGTAATCGATCCAATAATAGGTCCTTTTAGAGCACTAGCCATCGTACATACTTCATGTGCAATAAGTACTCTAATACTCCCAAAAAATAGTTTAAGCGAAATAAAAGAAGTAGCTGCGAACTAGCAAGGCATAGTTATCAATACAAACTTAAAATAAAGTTTTGTAGCTTTAGTCAGCTAAAATGCAGATTGCTTGAAAAAATAAATCCTAATTTTTAATAGGATGCGCTTCACAATTGTTCAGCGTTCTAAAATAATAAAGCCGCTAGGTCGGGTTAGCGATAGAGACTGTGAAAGAATTTTTTTTATTTCCCCTCTTTAGCAACATAGGTATCTACACAAGTTTCTTATCGGCGTGGAAATGATAAAAAACACCGTAGGGGCGTATTGCATACGCCCCTATGACTATGCCGGTCGAGGTTTGTAATCCCGTCCCACGTGGTAATAAAAACTTAATCGATAACTACGGGTTGATAGAGAGGCTGCATAGATAATCATGAAACGGTCTTTGATTGACAGTGATGACTCTTAGATAAACATGAACCAATTCTGGATTGATAACGAAGCTTCCAGGATAACTATAAAGCGATCCTAGATTGATAGCGGGAATTTCTAACTGAACATGTAACGTTTCTTGATTGTTAGCGAGGGTTTCTAATTAATCATGAAACTATCCTAAATAAATAGACGATCTTCCTAGGCGGCCATGAAATAATCCTGGGTTATTAGAGAGGCGTCCTAGTAAATTAAGAAATGATTCGTATTAAAAGAGGATTACTCTCTGTTAACCAGAGAATAATCGCCAATATAATGAAATTACACATAGATAATCAAGCAATAATGCCTAATCAGTGAGCTAAGTTGCACATTAAAACAGAAGTGTAGTCAGTAAAACCATCGTTGTTACTATGAATGAGTAATTAGGTGGGTGAAGTGGGTGTTTTATCTTGGCTAGGTGCTTTACGAGCAAAACGCTGTGCAAGGCTGTCTAAATGTTCATCCAAAAGTCCGCTTTTGTCAGCGAGTTTTGCAGCCTGATAAACCACTAGCGTTTGGCTATAAGCGTCGCTACCGATGGCCATAAAGGTATCTTCCATACGTTTCATGAGTTGACGCATAGACAATACAATTGGCTCTAACTGCCTAACTAAGGTAACTTCTTGGTTATATTGATCAAGATCAAAATTACGTGGCAGTATCCCAGAATTTTGGTTGGCTAACACTAAACCATGGTCAATAAAGGCTCGGCTTTTATCGCCTAGCTTAGGCAGGCTACGTCTATCAGCTGTAGTTAAATCAATTAAAAAAGGTAGTTTAGTTTGTATATCGGTGATGGTTTGTAATAGAACTGTTTGCTGATCTGCAGGCAATTCGCCCTTGATAAGATTGTTAATCATAAATACCTCTTAAGCTGAAAAAAATCAAAAAATAGAAAAATCAAAATATAACGCTTATAAAAGCGCGTATGCGATTTAATAAAATAACGGATTAGCTAATAGGTAGAGGCGGAAACTTCGCCGAACAGATATTAACACAGTTAATTAAAAGAGAATAACTTTTAGTGTTAGTTTTAATTGGGTATTAAGCTTCGATGCTTAGTTTGGTTCAGATTATGCTGCAGGCCAGCAAATATATTGATTCATAGATCTGCCAAATTGAAGCTTCAAATATAGATAAAAGTAAGTTTGCACTGGCTATGTACACTATAAAAAGTGTTCGGTTTTTGTAGGGAAAAATGATGAGTTTCCATTAATAAAAGTAAGAGTTATTGTTATATAAATAAGCCTATCAATGAGTTATGATTTCTAGGTGATTGAAAAATAATGTCCAGTCGTATAAGTAGGTTTTTAATTACAAATAGTTATTGATTTATATATAAAATATAGAATAGACTCAGGTCTCGTTGTTGATGTCTTTAAAATAAATACCTATTTATAATTGCGGAGTAAAAGATGGCCATACAAGATGAAATTCCAAAATCACGATTAACATTACGCTATAAAACCGAAGTAAATGGACAGCCTGAAGATTTAACCTTGCCATTAAGGTTGTTGATCACAGGTGATTTTTCGCAAGGCTCTGCAACTGATCGAGCTTTCGATTTAGATGAGCGCCGTATTCGCAATTTAGATGGTACAAATACCAACACTGTCATGAAAGACATGGGTTTGAGCCTTAATTTTACAGTCGATAATAAAATCGATCCTGAGCGTGAAGAAGAGTTTGACGTTTCACTGGTTATCGATTCAATGAAATCTTTTTCTCCTGATCAAGTCGCTCAACAAATTCCTAAATTAAAAGGTTTATTAACTTTAAAAACCTTAATTGGAGAAATGCAATCTAATGTTGATAACCGTAAAGATCTACGTAAATTGCTAGATGAACTTATGAGTAATCCAGGAAACTTAGAAAAAGTGTTGGCTGATTTAAAAGGCTTTGAAAGCTTTAAGTTGCCCAGCGTAGATACTTCTGCTGAAACTACTACCATTTAGACTATTAGGAGCACTATTATGGCTGATCAAGATGAAACAACTACAACTGCTGTAGCAACTACGGCTACAGAATCTGCTGCAAGCGAGACCTTAGATTTAAAGCGCTTTTTATCAAGCATGAGACTAAATTCTGATATCTCTGAGCCAGTGCCTATGGTTACTAATAATTTAGAAACTGTCGCTGAAGATATAGGCGAAGAAGATCGATTTATTTCTGGATTAGCTGCTGTATTAATGAATATCGACGGCACATTGGGCAAATTTGATAAGGGTGAAGTTCAAAAACTGGTCGCTCATATTGATGATTTAGTCAATGCTCAGTTAAACCAAATTATACATAATGAATCATTTAAAAAAATGGAAGCCGATTGGACTTCATTGAATGATTTAGTACGCACTACAAATTTCAAAGCAGATGTCATGATCGACATCATTGATGTTGCTAAAGATGAGCTTTATGATGATTTTGATAGCAATGCTGTTGATATTACTGGTAGTGCTTTGTTTAAGAAATGCTATACAGCTGAATATGATCAATACGGTGGTAAGCCTTATGGCAGTATTGTTGGATTATACGAGTTTGAACATACACCCAGAGATGAATTTTGGCTGAAAATTATGGGCAAAATTGCCGCAGCCAGCCATGCTCCATTTATAGGAGCGGTTTCACCTAAATTCTTCGGTTGCCAAACCATTGAAGAATTAGCAGCTATTAAAGATGTTCAAGGTTTGATGAATCATCCACGTTATGGTTCATGGAATGCCTTAAGAGAGTCTGAAATTGCTGCCTACATAGGCTTAACTTTGCCACGGTATATTCTACGTCAACCTTATGATCCAGATATTAATCCTTGTTCAGGCGGAAACTTTGTATTCAAAGAAGAAGTTCGTGGCGATGATAATGCTGATTATCTATGGGGTAACGCGACTATTTTGTTTGCACAAAACATGATTCGTTCTTTTACCACTTCAGGCTGGTGTCAATATTTACGCGGTCCTAAAGGCGGCGGTTTAGTCAACGGCTTGCCTGTGCACATGTTTAACATCCGCGGTGAAGAAGAAATGAAGATCCCCGTGGAAATGGTTATTCCTGATTACCGTGAGCTTGATTTTGCTAACGCAGGCTTTATGCCATTGATTTACCGTAAAGGTACTGCGGATGCTTGTTTTTTCAGTTGCCAATCATTGAAAAAATCTAAGAAATTTAAAGATTCTAAAGATTCTGAAAATTCACAATTAGTCACTAATCTGTCTTACACCATGTCTATTACTCGTATTGCACATTATGTAAAATGCATTATGCGTGACAACATTGGTAGCAGCGCCGATGCTGCTTACATAAGCACAACATTGAATAATTGGATGTTTCAATATGTAACAACTATCGTTAATCCTGATGATTTAACGTTACGTTATTATCCTTTTAAGGCAGCTTTTGTAGAAGTAACGGAACAGCCAGGCATGATCGGTTGGTATAATTGCACTATTTCTGTATTGCCGCATATCCAATTTGAAGGTATGGATGTTGAATTGCGCTTAGATGCACGTTTATAACATTCAATTTATCAATCAATTACAAAAGAGAGAATTAAAATGGCTTCTTCACATTATAGTTGCAGTATAAAGCAAGGTTACAATTTCGAAAAAGATAAACAGGTGCTGGTCGGACATTTGATGAGTATGACTATTGGTGGTGTGAAATTGGAAGCCGATACAACTGTAACATCACCAACTGATTTAAAAAATGAAACTAAATTAGTGGGTGTTATATCAGAAATCAGTTGGCACGGTGGTTATGCAGATCCAGTCCACATTCATTGTAACGTAAGTAACAGTAATCAAAAATTGTTGCAAATTATGAAGCATACTAATTTATTGAAAACTGACGTACTATTTCAATTTAATGTTTATGCCTTTGATCAAGTAGCTAAAAAGTATTATTTAGCCTTTCATGATAATGCAAAAGATAGTAAAGGGCTGGTTATGAAGACAGGCGGTGATTTACACTTAGAGATTGGTGAGCGTAATGATCCTACCGTACCATCGCCTTTAAATTTTAATTTTGCTATTGGTATTATGCCGCAAGAAGAAGCGCAAGTGCTTAATTTCGCAGTGTCTGATACTGATAAGTTTGTTAAGACCTGGGGCGTTACATCTACCGGTAAGTAATGCTTAATTGAGTGCCCTACTTGTTGATAATTAATTAATTTATGTCTAATCGTTTATCTAGAGTTTTATGGGCTATGGGGCAGGCATTATTGCCTGCCCATTTACGAGCACTTGAAGAATCTTTGTTGGCTGATAGTTCTTTACGATTTAACTTACAATCAGTGCCTAGTTATGGGCTTTATAAGTTACGTTGGAATGAAACCTTGTTAGCAGAGGGTGTTTTATCTTTAGAAGCTATGACCTTAGTCATGGCTTCGGGCTTATTGTTAGAATTAAAGGCTAATGCTCAAGTTACGCCATTGAATCTTAATATACCCGGCACTAGTTTACTCTCAGTCTATGTTCATGTGCGTACCCTGCCTGAAAATAGTAGCTTGGGAGATTCCGGACAGAAAATAATAAAGCGTGATAGTGTTAATTGTTGGCTCTGGCCACTAGAGCTATCAACCGAACCAGAGCATCCAGATACCCTGGAGAGCTTTCGTCTGGCTGAATTTGAGAAGCAACCGAATGGAGCTTGGCGGCTTTCGACCCGCTATATTCCTCCTTTGGCTAATTTGGGATCTGTGCCTTTTCTTAAAGAAGAGTTAACAGCACTGGCTCACAAACTGGAAGCTTACCATTATCAGGTCAGTCAAGAGATAACGGCTATTTATTTATCCGGTTCAGACTTGGTGAATGCTAAGCAATGTCTAAAAAGCGTAGTTAAAATACAGCGTTTTCTTGCTAATTTATTAGCACAAATGACGCCACACCCCTATGAGGTGTATGAACAATTAAAGAACTTTTATGTGGATTTATGTTTTTATCATAATGAAAATCCACAATTTGCGATAACTACTTATCGTCATGAGCAATTAGTCGAAGTTTTTCGTGAAATTCTTGTGCCTTTAAATGAGCAAATAAGGTTTAGTCAAGCTCGTTCGCCTTATTTACCCTTTACAGTTTCTGGTGATTTAGTTACTGCTAATTTGCCTGCAACGATACGTGAGGCAAAAGAAATTTATTTATTGGTGCAAAAAGGTGCCGTTACTCAAGCTATAAATTTAGATGGCTTTAAAATAGCCTCTTTAAGCCGTTTGCCAGTAGTTCACAAGTTTTATTTACAAGGTATACCTTGTAAGCGTCTGGAACGACCGCCGTTTCAACATTCTTTCGGTCCTGAGGTAGATGTCTACCAATTAAATACAGGAGAAGAATGGGATTATGCTTTGAATGAATTGGCGCTGGGTTTTTATATTAACGCCAAACTGTCTGATGCTAGTTATTTCTTGCATTGGAGATCTGTTTGATGTCTTTGATGTCTCAATTAGCCGGTCATAAATCTGAATATATAGATTATGATATTAAGAGTATTGTGACTAATCTTAATAATATTCTTAATTGTACTCGTGATTACGGCTCTTTTTTGGACAATTTTGGCGTATCTGATTATAGATATTTGAGTACTCGAGAAGATATTGCTAAGGCTATTATTGAAGAAGTTGATCAAAATATTACCCTATATGAACCTAGAGTAGTTGTTAATGAAATCATCTTGGTTGAAGAGGATAAGGATTTACGCTTATCTTTTATTATAGATGCGGTGTTACGTAATAATGGTAAGCCCTTGAAGTTGTTTTTGGCCCCTGTTGCTGATCGTTTACAGGTAAAGCTATGACAAGTTTTACTGAAGACTTAGCCATTACCTTAACTTTAACAATTAGTGGAAAAACTTACTCCTTGGCCGAGGGAAATGTAAAATCACTAACGCTAGATTTATATACTTATGGCTATCAGGGTGAAGTTAGTTTTGTTGTAGATAGTGAAAAATCCAAAGATACAATATTAGCTCCGCTTACAACGAATGATTTAATTGAAGTGTCGTTGGAGGTCGCAACTTATGTTAACAATAGCCAAGGTACTATCACACCACTTAGTCTTAAAGGACTGGTAACAAGTCGATATTTTACTGAACAATTGTTGCATTTGCCTGCTGGTAAAGACATCATGTTACTTCGACATTATCACTTGGTCTTTGCTGATCCAGCACAAGTATTGTGGAAACAACATTATCCATGTGATTTATTAGTTGACTCAACTTTAAAAGCATTAATTACTGCGCATACTCCTACACAAATTAGCATGGTTTATAATTGGGATGCAGT
>CAIZMK010000053.1 GCA_903934035.1 uncultured Methylococcaceae bacterium | reverse complement strand
GTTAAGGAATACTTGAACTTATCGTAGGCCGGAATAAGACTTTGCGAACGCAGCGAGTAAAGCGTTTCCGGCACAGACACTACTCCTGTGCCAGAAACGCCACCACGCACTACGCTAGCATGATCTTATTCCGACCGACAAAGCTTATCACTACCCACAGTTAAGGAATACTTGAACTTATTGTAGGCCGGAATAAGACTTTGCGAGCGCAGCGAGTAAAGCGTTTCCGGCACAGACACTACTCCTGTGCCAGAAACGCCACCACACGCTCCGCTAGCATGATCTTATTCCGACCGACAAAAGCTTAACTGTGGGCAGTGACGCGAAGGGTTATCTACCCAAACTAAACCAAAATATCTAAACAAAATCACCATAAACTAACTCATTACGGCAATAAGAAGCTGACACCCAGCTCCCACCAGCCTTTATATCGTAAATAGTTAAACTATAAGCGCTATTGACATCAGATGAATAAGCTCCTGTATCCAAACAAATATGGGATAATTTTTGCCTGATATTTTGATGAATAGTATGCCCACAAAAAGTCCTAGAAAGTCCTACTTGAAGCTGTGGCACTGGATCAAAGTAACCTTGCATGATAGTTCTTCCCCAATAAAAGCGCTCCTTAGTATTTTCTGGAATCCCATTTTCAAGCCACTCGTCAATATCACTATCTAACCAAACCTTTATGTCATTAGTTGAATAATCTGGTCTCAATAATTCAGAATGAACAACATGAAAGCGCTGCTCGTTTTCCCCAACCACTATTAACAAAGGTAAATTGGCGGCAAGCTCTAAACCATGCTCAAAAGCTTGGCTCATAGTCGCTTTATCTGCTTGATAATATTTTGCTACCCAATCACCACCATATTCTATATAGCCACTCTCATCTGACTCATCAAAGTATGGATCAATATAGCCTGTCCTTTGATAGGCTTTGAAATAATCTAACATCATCGCCTCATGATTACCCATCACTGCATAAAACCAAGGTTGTTCAATCAACTCTAAACAAGGTAAAGAATAAGAACCACGATCAACCAAATCGCCGACTGCAAACAACCTATCTTGATCAATATTAAACTCGACAGCCTTCATTAAACTTTCTAATAAATCAAAACAACCATGCAAATCACCTATCACGAAATCTCGTCCAATAGCATTGCTAGGTAATTTTTGTATAAGCGAACATTGCAGCATATAACACAGCCTCTAAGTAATAATATGAGTATCAACAAACTTAAGTTAGTTAATACTATAAATCAATGGCACGACATGTAATGACGTTTAAATATGACTGCATTATTAACCATAAACTTAACGATGATAAAGCTATTATGAGCGAACATATTGACCGATTAATACAAATTAAATTTCAATATTCAGCAACTGATTGATTGGTAGATACTGCTAGAATGCTTTAAGTGGCTGGTAAGGGACTTCTGAATTCAGAGATACTCGCGTACAGCTATATTGAATGCGTATAAACAACCGATCCATCGAGCAAATTAATAGTCACCATATCACCATCTTGTAGGATAGAAGATGCGTTTCTCGTGCCTGTGATGCAGGGAATTGATAACTCTCTAGCAATAATGGACGCATGACTTAAAATTCCACCCTCATCAGTAATGATGCCAGAGGCCCTTTTAATCAAATCTAAAGTATTAAATTGCGTCATTGATGTAACAATAATGTCTCCATCCAGCATTCTTGATCTTGCAAGCATGACGCTATTAGGATCATTGCAAGTTACCAGTAGCGCACGCCCAGTTACCTGATTTTTGTTTGCATGACAAGCAACACTGCCTCTAATGGTTTTTCCTTTTGGGGTATACGACATCAGTTGATTAAACTCATTTTTCGCATGCACTCCTTCATATTGATGAATTCTTCCTTTTGAGTAAAAAGTCAGATGTGCAATACTTCTATCTAGCTTTGTAGCAGATGATACTTTTTGATCATGAATTATCAGGTCTTTGATTTCATTGGCTCGATAGTAGCGCCAGAGATCAAAAACATCTTCTCCAGCTCTCGCACAAATCTCCTCAAAAAAAGGAATCATAAGAAATGAAAAGCTTGACCAACAGAGTTTTACATCCGTTCTAAATTGTTTAATCAAATAAAAAAGAGTCTGATAATGTTCTGGCAATTTTTTTTCATAATTCCTGGCGAAATCATTCTCAATAAAACTGCCTGATTTTATCTTTTCAGAATGACTTGAATTGTAAATCCTTGATAAAATTGATTTTTGCGCAGTCTCATAGGAATAATTACCGATTGAAAGCCAAGGATATTTAATTAGATGAGATTGAATACGTTCATTTAAGTTAAATTTCTGTGAATTTGCTAATTCGATAAAATCATTATTTTCTTGCTCTACTTCTTCTGAACGATAAGATCGATCAAGTGCTTCGATTTCACTATCACTAAGGTAGTAACCCATTTCATCTGCAAATAAAGCCGTTACATTTGGGCCTGTTGATTTATAGTAACTTACTAATCGTTGGAGTAAATTCAGCGCCCTTGAAAAGAATGCTTCAAGTTCACTAGCAGATTTAGTTGAGAAGTTCACTTGGTTGCAATATTCTTTGAAATCCTTAAATTCTTCGATCAGATTATTTAATAAATCTCGATAAGGATCGATCGAATGATAGTCCAGAAAAAAATTACCACGTTTAATTTCTGCAACAACATCCAACTCTGATAGATATGCTTTTGTTACACTTTGCTCTGTATAAAGTACTAAATTATCAATCTGATTCCATGAAATGGATCTTTCTTTTGCGAGTATGGTAACTCTTGATTCGATCTCCCAATAAGACAAAAAATCTGACCACCAATATTCGTAAATTGAAGTTGGGTTTAAGCGCTCGTCTTTAAATTCGCCTAAATTAGAAATAGGTCTGCATTGAACTAAATACAAGACGTCATTAAATAGTCCCCACTCTATATCAACAGAACTACCCTTTATTTTTTCAATTCTTAGACCCTGCTTGGCAAGAATAGACATCTTTTTATAGGATATCTTCGCACGACCACTATGATTTACATAGCGTTCAGAAATTGTTAAGTCGTCTTTCTGAATTAGATATCTATCAGGCGTGACTGCACCTAAGACCATATTTTCGCAAGCGCCTTCGACTACTTCAATCGCGATTTTGTCTTTGTCGTTTGTGATCGGATCTGCAGTAAATAAAACACCAGAAACCTCAAATGCGATCATCTCTTGGACAACGATTGCCATTCCATGCTTCAGATTAAACATGGTATTTTTTGCATAAAAAGCAATGGCGGGATTTAGGATGGATAACCAGCAGAGCTTGATATTTTGAATTACTGCACTAAAAGGGACATTGAGCAAGGATGTCAACATACCCGCCCATGAATTATCTAATCCATCTTCCTGAATGGCGCTTGACCTTACCGCAAAGAGTTTTTGAGCACCTATCAGCTTGATATTTTTATTCAGGCTATCAAGAAAATATTCAGTAAATTGGCCATCCATAATTTGATTACGGACTTGTGATAAATATTCAGACAATTTATCTTCTGGTAATGCGTAGATATTTTCCTCGAGAAAGATGTTATTGAATTTACAAAAATCAACAAAACATGAGGTGGTGATCACAAAACCGTTAGGTACATTAAAGCCATGAACATTCAGGAAACCAAGACTTTGAGCCTTTCCTCCTACGATTTCGATAGTTGATGAGCCGGCATCAAACAAAGAAATAATTTTATTTTCCATCAGAGACCTAGCAGATATTCTCGTAAGGTTACTGAGGTATCCCGAAGGGCTGTTTCACCTAAAAGTAACCAATCTATGTCCGTCTGCTTAATTTTTATCATTTTATTTGATTGTCCTGATTTACTAACACTACATGCTTGTAATTTCTGCATGCTTTTTTATAGTTTTCTTTGAAAAAGAAACGACTTCTTATCAGGAAAGTTCAAAATAAACTGTGCAATCCTAATTGCTAATTGAATGTACCTTATATTAATCCAGGACCTATAGCAGCGAAATATCGTCTACTCATTGGGTTCTGGTTATGTGTAATGGTGTTTCCATGATCAGGGTAGCGGTAAATAAAAACATTCTGTCACAATTTTATACACCTCGCGAAACATTGAGTGAACGATGAAAAATCAGTTATTGAAATAAGATTTTAATTCCCCGCGCCGTCTAACATCTGCGGTTGCACAATGGATACCACCGCCAAACATGTAATGATCCTTGAAATCTACCAGAATTGGTTTTATACCAATTTTCTTAAAAAATTTAATAGTCGCTAACTCATCTTTCTCAACGACAACTCTTTCTGGATCCAGCATTAGAATATTCATAGATAGCCAGCGACTGGACATATGAAACTCTGCTTTTGCTTCACCGGGAGGTGGATAAAAAATTTCCCATCCAGAATTTTTGAATAAAGCCAACATATCCTCAGAAATGCATACACGATCTGGGCAAGATAAAACTTTACCTTCCCCAATAGGGAGCCAAGTGGCATCAATATGGACTGGACTGGGATCACGGAATTTGATGTTATGAACTTTATAGGTCGGTTCTAAGATGGAACGAACCCAATCAATGCCCAACTGATTGGTTACATGACTGCGTTGGGCGAAAATATCCCTACCACAACGCACAAAATCGGCAGCATCGAAACAGATCTCGTGCTCCGTAGTAATAAATCGTCCGTTAAATACACTAACATTTGTATCTGATATTGGCTCACCTCGAAACAAAGCCATATCTTCTTCGGGATATTCATAATCATATAGCTCGGAAGATTTTGATCCCTTTGGCGCACAAAGCCATTTAGCGCCAGATTTAAAATATTCCAAAATCAAATCTTGATAACCAAGATATTCAAATGCCCGGCATCGTTGTGCCATGGGTGCTTCGATAATCGTGTCACCAACAATTAAAAGTATATCCCTGACATCTGCATTAAAAAAACCAGTGCTTTCATAATGGGGAGTTGTGACTCTTTTATCGGGATCAAATCTAACCGGTTCAGGTCTTCTGACCTTGACTCCCTCAGCTTCTAAAACTTTCTCGAGATTATTCAGAGCTTTAACACCTTTTTCCACAAACTCTTTAGGATAAGGTTGACCACCATATTTTTTATAAAAATCCCAATATTCTTTACGAATGAATACCTTCATTTCATGCGACAAAAAAGGCACAGTGACTTTATCCAATGTACCTATGATAACCTCTTCAAGCGGATCCCACTCATTAAAACTTGATACTATTGGTTTAGACATTTTCCGCTTTCACTATTAAAATTTATAATTTCAGTAATTGAGTTGCTTTTATAATTTGTTGTAGCTAAGTTAACTAACTACCGCAATGACTCAATTAGGCTCGAGTATTGTTTGATCCACTGTACTGAAAATAATAGAATTTCCGATAGGAATGGACTCAGAGGTCTTTAGCTCATATTAACCACCCTAAGTGCTTATTGCAAGATTTAGAGCCTCGGATTAATGTATTAAAAAGCATTCATAACCGAACAAGAAGTTCCAATAGGCACCACCAACCGCATAAAATGGAATGCCAGACTCAGTTAATGAAGGTATAGCCTCCAAAATTAAAAACGATACATCCAAATAGGATTGCGCAGTATATTTTGTATCTTGTAATTGAAATAAACATTCTTTTCTTATGTATTTCTGCAAAAATGCTAAAGCACTGTGTAATCGTTTCTTTAAATCTACTTTGTCTTTAATTGCTTGCTTACCAAGTTTTATCGGTTTTTACTTTCATTCCATACTTGCTTATCTGTATTCATTTCTGGGGTGTGGATTGGCAAAAAAATATCCTCAACTTCGATCGATGTTGATGGACAAAATCATAAACTGCTTTTGATTTATGAAATGAATTCGGGTGCACATGATCTGACATCAAATGCCCTTCCAATATCTTAACTTCCTTTTGCGATGCAAAATCTTTTAGCATACCCCCTAAATATTTCCTTAAGTCTTTATAAAGGATTTCCTTATATATTTTGAACTTTAGGCGGCTCACAGATAGGTAGAACCTCGATGAATCCCGTAATTGTCAAACTTTATGAGTCCCCCAGCAAAGCAGTAGGTTTACTTATGATTAAGTAACTTGATACTATAAATTAATAGCAAGACAGTAATGACATTCAAATAAGATTGCATTATTAACCATAAACTTAACGATGATGAAGCTATTTTGAGCGAACAAATTGATCGAATAATACAAATTATTTTAATGCTGCCACAACATCCACAAGCTATCAGCGCTGGAAAAATTAAAATTAAATTGGAAAATCAGAGGTTTGATGTTGATACACGCAAAATACAACGAGACATGGCGGACTTGCTTGCTGTTTTTGAAAATAAACTGATTTGCGAACCTTACCCCAATTATAAGCGACGCGTTCCAAATGCCGAATTTGAGAATGATAAATCTAATCGCTATAGTTGGAGCAAAGATTACAAGGAGTTAAAACTGGTAGGTTTAAACATTAACCAAGCCTTATCGTTACGACTCGTTAACAAATATCTAGTGAGCCTGTTGCCTAAAGTAACTATAGATGATTTAGAACCTTTATTTAAAGAGGCGGCAAACGTGTTAACGCATTTTGAGAAAAACGCTCTCAGTAAATGGCAAAATAAAATTGCCATAGTAGAAGCTACGCAACCCTTAATACACCCTGTCGTAAAGCCAGTTATTAATGATGCAGTGGGGCAGGCGCTACTATCAGAAAAGCAAATTAACATCACCTATACGCGCCACGATTCAAAAACCAATAATTATTCGTTAAACCCCATTGGCTTAGTCTTGAGGAATGGCAGTCATTACCTTATCGCGACTAAAGTAGGTACTCATGAGCGGCGGCAATTTGCACTGCATAGAATTAAAAAAATAGAGTTACTTGAGGACAACCCCGTAGAACAAATAGATAACTGCACTCTAGAAGACTGTTTACAAGATGGTCAAATGGGCTTTAACTTAACTGGACCGGCAGCTTATAGCATGATTAATTTTGTAGGTGTGTTCGACACCATAACCGCTAATCACCTCTCCGAATCAAAACTGTCAAAAGATCAAAGAATAGAAAAGATTGACGATGATCACTATCAGGTCAGTGCAACCATAAAAGAGACTGAGCAACTGTATTGGTGGCTATTAAGTTTTGGCTCACGCGTAGAAGTCAAAGAACCTCAGCATTTGCGCGAGAAAATGGCTAAAACCGCACAAGCCATGTTAGACCGATATGTTACAGATACCTATTTATGACCTTTGTAAGGTTCATCCGTGTCTTCGTCATAAGCGACAGCCCATTGAGTACCCTTCCACCTCTCAGATGAGGGGTTCCAAGGACTAGCGGGATCAAGTCTAGGGTAACTCTCATTGTATAAATAGTAACTTAAATTCTCATCAGCTAATTTTTTACGCAGATCATAGGCTTCTTTAGTACTTAATAGCGTATCAGGACTATTTAAAAACGCGTGCCTCTCGCAGGGACTACCTTTCCAAAATATTTGCCACATGTATTTATAAAAATAAGGATTTGGATGCATGCGCGTAGCATAAGAATAACAAACACCTCCCTCTCTTTGTTGATCTGCTTCTAGTTGTTTAAAAGTGGGTATTCTCATCAATAATCCTCAAAAATTAATTAAAAAACGTATTGAGAAATAGTAATGGATTAAAGCGACATTGTGCGTCGTGCGCGATGATATTTTTTTTAAAGTTAGATGATGTTGACCGTCAACATTTGACGGGCTTGGTCAATACAATAGTGTTTTTACACACACACCGGAGTATAGCAATGCCTATTACACAAAACGAAGCTGAACAAATTGCCAATCAAATTGCCCCGATTTTTAATCCCGTGCTTAACGCGTATGATTTTGAAAAGTACCCCTTTGAATCGTACCAAGCTTTCAGAGATGCATTTACTAACCTTAACCCCACCAACAATGATATTTCTAATGCATTGATCTGGAAGTGGGGTCATTGGGGTAAGCTAAATTTTCCACAAGCTCATAGAAACCTGATTCAAGAAATACAAGGTTTGTTCCCGATATATCGTTTAGAAATAGGAGATCACACGCCTCAAAATACATTCAATTGGTGGAGTCAACATCTTAATAGAGCATCCACTTTCATCACAGTCGCTTTCATTACCCACTTGATTCATCATGAAGCGTTTATCCCTATTATCGATCAACATAACTTTAGAGGAATGAATGCGTTATTGCGTACTCTAAGACCTTTAATGCCTATTAAAAAAAAACCCTCAAATTGGGAGGATATAATCAATTTAAAGAATTTTATGAACTCTATTCATAAGCATTTTACTGAATCAACTTACAGTGAAATCGATCGTTTTTTAATGATGTACGGTAAACAATACGTTAAGAGAGTTTAAGTTAATCCATTATAAAGAAGAAACCATATCCAGAAGGAGTAAAGGCTATACAGAAACCTATACCCTAGCACTTCATGACAGCAATATACAATTGGCAGAACTAGGATTAACCCTCTTAGTAGCCATAGGTATCTACACAAGTTTATCGTTCCCACGCTCCGCATCAGATTCCACAGTTAAGGATAGGAAAAAAAGCGATGCATCTGTAGAGGCGATAAATGCTTAACTTGATGGCAGTTGTAGGCCGGAATAAGGCTTTTCGAGCGTAAGCGAGTTAAGCGTTTCCGGCATAAGTACTATTCCTGTGCCGGAAACGCTAGCACGCGCTGCGTTTAGGTGGTCTTATTCCGGCCTACAAATGCTTAATTATGAACAGTAACGCTCCGAGAAACGATGATATGCCGGAATAGCACGCTTTTCACTTGTGTAGATACCTATACTTAGTAGCAAGCAACCTTCCTACTTATAGTGAATCAGCAATGACGGGGTCTGCTGGTTATGGTTATTTACAAGGACATAAAACCGCAGTAAAAATCATGTCTACGATTAACACGGATCTAAAAATACTATGAAAATGTCCACTTATTTTGCTTATTTAACACGCTTGCGCTGGATTAAACGCTGGGGTTTGATGCGTAATACTTACAATGAAAACGTCATGGAACACAGCTGGGAAGTCTCAGTCATCGCTCACACACTTGCTTTAATAAAAAACCAAATTTTCAATGGTCATATCGATGCTAATGCCGTTGCTGTAGCAGCGCTTTATCATGATGTTACCGAAGTCATTACCGGCGACATGCCTACGCCTATTAAATATCACTCCCCCGATATATTGCAATCCTATAAAGCTATAGAAAAATTAGCGGGTTTAAAACTGACCGCATTATTACCGACAGAATTAACAACACAGCTACAACCCTTACTCTGTCACGAAAGCATCTCCATTGAAGTACAAGAGTTAGTCGGTATCGCCGACAAGATTTCAGCCTACCTAAAATGCTTTGCAGAAGCCGATGCAGGTAGTAAAGAATTTCAAACAGCGGCAGATGAGCTATTAGCAAAAATATCAGCCAGCGAACTGCCAGAAGTCGATTATTTTATGAAAGTATTTATACCCGCTTGTGGACTGACTTTAGATAATTTGATGAAAGTGCGAGGATAAAGTGTGTAATTAAGTGAGAGCTATGAATCGATCGTTCAGCACATCCTATTTGTGTTGTTTTATTATTATTGTCAATTACCTTAAGTTGATAACCCGCACTTTTAATCTCGCACCTGGTTAATTAAAGAGCTATAAAAATAAATAATCACTATTATGTTTCAGCTGAATATATGCTTAAATACATGATTTTTTAAAGCTTTGGCTTACAAATAAAGTAAGTGTAGTTCTTTATTCCAACGATCAACCCAAAAGAGCACTTCATGTATAAATGAGGGTAACTGACAAGCGGACATCGATAACGACAAGCAAACCATCACTATTTCGAACCCCACGCTGATTACTCAAAGCCATGGCATTCTTTCAATACCTGTTGCTCATAAAGGCAGAACTCAAAGTAGTAGTGAGGAAGTAGTTGTTGTACAAGCACTGATTGATGAACTCAAAACGGGTAGCTTTACCGATAAAGAAGGACTAACGCGCGCCATTACCGAGCAAGATATACTGGTGATTGCACCCTACAACATTCAGGTCAATCTGTTAAAAGAAAAACTTAAAGGCGACCTAAAAATCGGCACCATCGACAAATTTCAGGGGCAAGAAGCACCTGTAGTGATTATCTCTATGGCAGTGAGTGATGTTGCCGAATCGCCTAGAGGCTTGGATTTTGTCTTTGACATGAATCGTTTGAATGTAGCGATTTCACGCGCACAAGCACTTGCCATTATTGTTGCTAATGAGGGTTTGGAACAGTGTGCTGTGAAAAGTTTGGGGCAGATGGAGAAGGTGGGGTTCTTTTGTAAGTTATTATTAAATGCATTAATTTTTAATGAATTCAGTAAAAGCATTTGAAACAGTTAGCAAATAATTAAATACTTAAACAAGTAAACAGGTAATAAACTTTATGTGGATTTTATTAATAGAAATATATGTCTTTGGAGATTCAAATGGGTATCAGTGAAATTTATACTAATAAATCGAAAGAGCTACGCGATCTTATTGATAATGATAAGAGAACTGAAGAAGTAAAAGGTGATGAGCTTTTCAATATTTATTTAAAAAAGATGCCAAAAAATAATATATTAATTCCATCAAAAGAAGTGGGAAGATTAAGAAATAAGACAGGTAGAGGGTTATTTAATGATCTATCTAAAAGAAAGCCTGATTATTATATAAATTTTTTTAATAATATAAAGAATCTTTGTGTAAATAAAAATATTCCTGATTTTATAGATTATTTTTCTAAAATAATCCAAGAACATAATAAGTTTTTGGACAACATAGGGCAAGACGCGAAAAATAAATATCAAATACCTAATACCGGAGTAAAGGAAGTTGCAACATTCTTCTTAATGCTATATCAACCAAAAAAATATTTATTCTTATCAAGAACCCCAAAGGGAGCAATGCACCCATTTGTTAAATATGGTTTAATTGATCAAAATACGTTAATTACAATTGAAAAAAATTTTTGCGAAGGTACATACAAAGATGTAAATAACGCTTCAAGTAAATCCAATGAACAAAATAATATTGATAATAATATTATTTTGTTCAATAAAATCCAGGAGCACATCAATCAGGGTGGAATAAATAATGAACTAAAAGATGATAAGCAATATGAAGTTCAAGTAGATATGACTAT
>CAIZMK010000052.1 GCA_903934035.1 uncultured Methylococcaceae bacterium | reverse complement strand
TTCTCATAATGGTTTTTATATTAAATTGTTGTGCATTAATGATTTACGTCTTGCTGCTGAGCTTGCAGGAGTGTACTATGTACATGTATATTTATCTGGAGTTGCTAAGTCAGTGAGTCACGCTATCGAATTTATTGAGACCTCGGTTTTTTCTAAACAAATTAAACTGATAGCCACCGACGATGAGCTGAAAGATCTGCAAGTTGAGCTTATTGCGCAACCAGAAAAAGGTGATCTCATTCAAGGTACTGGTGGGCTGAGAAAAGTCAGAATGGCTACAGATGGTCAAGGAAAAAGCAAAAGTGCTCGCGTCATCTACTTTTTAGCAACAGCAGAAATTATCTATTTAGTACTGGCTTATCCTAAGAATGTTAAAGATAACCTAAGCAATTCAGAGAAATCTGAGTTGAAGAAGTTAGTTAAGTTGCTTAAAGGGGAGATTTAATATGAGTATATTTAATGAATTAAAAGCCTCGCTAGAAGAGGCGGTAGATATTAAGCAGGGTAAGAAACAAGCAGCGCGAGTGACTCGGTATGATGTTGCTAATGTGAAAGTCATTCGACTTAAGCTAGATGTATCTCAGCAAGAACTGGCTGATGCTTTAGGGACTAGTGTAGATACGATTAAGAGCTGGGAAAGCAAGCGTCGTAATCCAACGGGGCTTGCTGCTAAGGTGTTGGCGACTATTCAGGATAATCCTAGTTTTTATCACGATCTTTCTACTCACTAGTTAAGCTATGCGTAGAGCAAGAGTTGCCTCTGTACGACAGATCAATCCCTAGGGTAAGTTAAGGAATCTGTATGTTTGGAGTAAAACTGCTTTAGCTGTCTTTCGGAATAAAGCAAGCTAGAGCTTGCTGCTTTTTTGGTTACTAAGCAGAGCTTAGTAACCAGTTATGTAGGGTGGAATACCGAGCTTCAGCTCTGCGTTTTAAAACAGCTGAAGCTGTTTTACTCCAAGCACAACTCGTAAGATGTATGAATGTAAGGTGGATTCGTGCTAGTAATCCACCATTTCGGAGCCTCGGCATTGCATTGGACTAAAACCACAGAGTCAGGTCTTGAATTTTGCACAATCACTTTGAAGCCGAAATATGCCAATGAAAAATACAAGACCTGACCCCGTGGCTAGAGCTTGAGTTCGAGCGTAATACGCTACTTTCCGCTGAAAGCAATAATATTTAAACGACCTGTAAACCTAACAGCTGCTGGAAAGGTTGAAAATCTTTATCTGAATGTAACAACAAAAAATCGTTTTATATACAAAAAGTGGCAATCATTGTATCGATGGTTTTTCGTATGGTAATACCTTGCTTACGTAATATTCTAAAGTTCTCAGCACTTTTTAGACTTAAGGTTACACCGAGCATAGGGTAAACAGGCAGGGAGCAAAGTAATGTTTTGGCAGCTTGATAATCCTGATCTTGCCTAAAGCCTTGTAACACTTCAGCTATAATCAAATCACCTGTGCATATCGGTTGCAAACCCAATAAGCCATCTAGTTTCTTTGTCGCTAAGGTTTCTGCACCATTAAAATAAGCCACCCAAACACTAGAGTCGACCAGAATCAATGATCAACTCGCATTGTTTCAAGATCGCCATCCCAATGTAATTTTCCTTTAAATGCTTTAATAGATTCTTGCTGCTTTAACATCAACAAGGTCTTTAAGCCAAGCTCCACTGCCTCACGCTTACTTTTTACGCCGGTTACTTTTAAAACATCAGACATTAATGTGTCATCAATAATAATGTTAGTTCGCATCATCTTCTCTATGTGTAAGAAAAGAAAAAAGCTGATGAAAATTTTCAGAAGATAAATCTGCAATTTTCGTAAGCGATGTGCCTCGTAATTCAGCGATATGTTCGGCTACATAACGTACATAAGTTGGGTAGTTGGTTTTGCCGCGATAGGGTACTGGGGCTAAATACGGTGAATCAGTTTCAATTAAAAATCGATTTTCAGGAACTTTTTTTGCAACGTCTTTAATTTCTTGGGCGCTATTGAAAGTGACTATGCCTGAGAAAGAGATATAGAAATTTAAATCTAAAGCTTTCTGAGCAAAATCCCAATTTTCAGTAAAGCAATGAATGATGCCGCCGACTTCTCCAGCATTTTCTTCTTTTAATATGCGTAAAGTATCAATTTGAGCTTCACGGGTATGGATGATTAAAGGCTTTTTCAGTGCTTTAGCTGCGCGTATATGGGTTCTAAAGCGCTGGTGTTGCCATTCTAAATCACCAGAACTACGAAAATAATCTAAGCCGGTTTCACCTATGCCGATTACTTTATCGGCTTGCCCTAAAGCAATAAGTTCTTCTAGGCTGGGATCTTTACCATCTTGTACGTTCGGGTGTACGCCTACAGTAAGAGATATTTGTGCATAGGGGCTGACTAAATCAACCATGGCTGGGTAAGATTCCAGATCAATTGCGATACATAAGAGGTGGTCAAGTTGTTGTACCTTAGCTTCTTGCATAAAGCAGGCAAAATCATCTTGATAAGGTGTCAAGTCAATACGATCCAAGTGGCAATGTGAGTCGATTAGCATAGCTTTATATTACATAGTAAAGGTTGATCGGTCGGACAAAAGGGTGCCGGCCAAATAGGTTTCTATTTTATTGCGAACGGTGATGTCATCTTTTTTATTAAATTGTATGCCTATGCCGCTAGGCCTATAACCTTCAGAGTGTGGTGTTGTCCAGATAACTTTGCCAGAAATAGTGAATGGCTCGATTTCATCCATTAAAGTTAATACTATGGACACTTTTTGACCCATTTCATAAGGCAGATTGGTAGAAATAAACAGACCCCCATTGATAACAAATGGCATGTAAGCGTCATACAAATCATTTTTGTCTGTAATGGTATGAAATAGAGTGTTTTCTGACGACGTTGTTTCTATCATGTTTTATTTCTGAGATTAAGATCAGACCAAGTGATTAAAATTTCTTCATAGAGTAATTGTTTATTAACCGTGGTATCTAAGAGTTTTTGTCTTATCAGTAATAAATCATATAATTCATATAAGCCTTTTGATTCAATTCGTTCAACCAAGGATTGGAGGTGGTCTTTCTTGTCTGGATTATATAAGCCATCTGAGTTTATTGGAAATCGACATTTAATCAAATCAATAATCCAAGTTGTCATCCATGTTAGTAAAGGTGCTTCCGTGAGTTTAATCCAGTTTTCAGCGACTATAATCGGATGAATATGCTGTTGGCTAATATTAAGCCATGCTTCAAAGCATTCATTTCGGAGCTTCAAAATATTCTCATTAGCGTACTGTAAAGCGAGTAAAGGCGAGCCTTGGGCTAAGCTTAGTATTAGGCTAATATTTTCTTGCTGAGTATGTTGTTTTAACCATGAGTTAAGGGCCGCTTTATCGGGTTGATTTATAGCTATTTTTTGACAGCGACTCACTATGGTGGCAAGTAAGCGAGTAGGTTTGTCGGTAATTAATATCACGACTGTGCGTTCAGTGGGTTCTTCTAGGTATTTTAAGAAGGCATTGGCTGCTGCATTGTTCATCAGTTCCGCCGGTTCAATGATAACAACGCGATAGCCGTCAAACTGAGGCTTTAGGCTTAAGCGTGTTATTAGTTGGCGAATTTGATCGATCGTTATGTTTTTACCAGCTTCAAGCGGTTGTAACTGAATGAAGTCAGGATGGGATTGTGCTTTAAAAAGTAAACAGCTATTGCAACACTCGCATGCTAGACCCTTTTGTTGGGGATTATCACATAGTAAGGCGGCAGTATATTCTCTAGCCAATTGTAATTTACCAAAACCTTTGTGACCACTAATGAGCAAGGCTTGAGGAACGCGGTTTTGAGAGCTGTAATCACTCAGATGCTGCCAGTATGGTTCTAGCCAAGGAAGGTTGCTCATTTTAGTAATGGCTGAATAAGATCAATTAGGGCTTTTTGGACATCAATCAGTGGCTGATTGGCTTTAATGAGTTTAATGCGCTGAGGATTTAATTCTAATTGTAATAAGTAGGCGCGTCTGACTTGTTCAAAAAAGTTGGTTTTTTCTGATTCAAAACGATCTAAGGCGCTCCGTTGTCTGGCTCGCTCTAAGCCAATTTCTACAGGTGCATCTAGTAGTATAGTTAAATCGGGTCTTAAAGTTCCTTGCACCCAATTTTCTAAGGATTCAATAGTACTGATACGCATATTTCGACCGCCGCCTTGATAAGCGTAGGTGGCATCAGTAAAGCGATCGCAAATAACCCAAGTTCCTTGAGCTAAAGCAGGCTCTATGACGTGTTGGATATGTTGGGCTCTAGCCGCAAAAACAAGTAGCAGTTCAGTCGTTTCTGAAACAGCTTCGCTATCATTATCTAACAATAGTTTACGTATTTTTTCAGCAAGTGGAGTGCCGCCAGGCTCACGTGTAACGATTACGGGTATGCCATGCTCTTGTATATAACTACTAATAAAATGCAAATTGGTTGTTTTACCAACCCCTTCTCCTCCTTCTAAAGTAATGAACTTACCTCTTATCATGGTTTCTTCCTTTGAAAATTATTAACTGCTAAATTATGTTCTTCTAAGGTAGCAGAAAAAACATGAGTGCCGTCACCTCTTGCTACAAAATAAATATTGTTACTGCTGTCAGGATGTAGCGCTGCATTAATAGCGGCTTGCCCAGGAGTTGCAATCGGTGTAGGGGGTAGGCCTTTAATAATATAGGTATTGTAAGGTGTGGCGGTTATTAAATCATTATGGCTAATATTGCCTTTGTATGAGTCATTCATGCCGTAAATAACAGTAGGGTCTGTTTGTAATAACATCCCTGTTTGAAGGCGACGGCTAAATACACCTGCAATTAAAGGTCTTTCATTCACAGCAGCCGTTTCTTTTTCAATAATGGAAGCTAATGTGAGCGCTTCATAAGGTGTTTTTATGGGTAAATTATCGGCTTTATTATTCCATTCCTGAGCAAGTACCTGTTGCATTTTGTTATAGGCTCTTTTTAAGAGCTCAATATCGGTGTTGTGTTTTTCAAAAAAATAAGTGTCTGGAAAGAATAGGCCCTCAGGAGCAGTAGCAGTAATGCCTAGTTGGCTCATGACTTGTTCTGAGGCATTTTCATTAAGATGATGCTCAAGAATAGGATTGTTTTTTATGGCGGCTAACAGTTCTTTAAACGTCCAGCCCTCTGGGAAGGTAATGGCGTAGTGCTTAGTTTTTCCTTGTACAAATAGAGCTATGATTTCTGGTAGTGTTTGATTAGGGTGTAGTTCATATTCGCCCGTTTTAAGTTTATTGCTAGTTTTGTTCAAAAGTGTAATCACTCTAAACCAAAAAGGTTTAAAGATTACCTGTTGTTCTAGTAGCTTATTAGTGATTTGTTTAAAAGAATCCCCTTTACTGATTTCAATGATCACTGTATTACAGCCTACAGCAGGTTGGTGTAGGGCTTTTTGATAATCCAAGCTTAGCCAGTAACTACCTAAGGCTAATGAAAGCACAGTTGTAGTTATGCAAACTTTTTTCGATACTACGGAGCGGACATGGGTATTTAGTCGTTTTAATGTGTAGTGCAGTTCATTAACTAGGCTTTTGTAAAAAGCGACGGGATTAAATTTTTGGTCTGTAATAACAGGCTTTGGATTAGATTGCTCGTCCTGAAGCTGAGTTAACCATGCTTGAATTTGCCGCGTTTTCTCTCCTACAGGGAATTGTGTTGTTGCCAGTTCCGTAATTGGCCAAATGTCGATAATTGAATTACAGACAAAGATTTCATCAGCCGCTAATAGGTCGGCTTGCTTAAAGTTATGTTCAATGACCGTAAACTCATGATCCCTGCAAAGAGAGATGATAATGCCGCGCATGATGCCAGAAACGCCCGACAAAGTAAGTGCTGCGGTATAGATAATATCGTCTTTGACATAAAAAAGGTTAGTCATTGTGCCTTCAATGACGTGGTCATTGAGGTCAAGCATAATACCTTCTTGAATGGAAGGATCAGACCATTCTGATCGCGCTAATATTTGTTCTAGTCGGTTAAGATGTTTGATGCCAGCAAGTGCTGGCGTTAATCCTAAGCGAACATCACATAAACGGGCATGGATGCCAAGATTTTTATAGCTATCAGGATAATCAGGGTAGGGGTGTACGCTTAAAACACGAGTTGTGTTAATGTTGTCGGGTTGGCGATAACCGCGCCCACCGACACCACGAGTCAGTATGATTTTAAGGACAGCTTTTTTAGACTTTTTGGTCAGCAGTGCTACTTCTGAGCTCAGAAGTTGAGTGCCGGGGTAG
>CAIZMK010000051.1 GCA_903934035.1 uncultured Methylococcaceae bacterium | reverse complement strand
TAGAATTCATGCAAAACTTGCCTATCGGTCAACGCTCAGACGACGAAATTAATACGGCAATACAGGCTTTAAGAGATGAGTGGCATCCTTCATGAAATTATTTTAGATGCCTGCGCTATCATCTATCTTATCGAATCTGAACAACAACAAGGTCAAGCAACACGCTTGTTAATCAAAGAAGCTATACAGAAAAAAGCTCAGCTTATTGTCTCGCGATTATCTTTTTTAGTCACACGGGTGTGCAAACAGCTTTATCGTTTGCGCACCACTACCGATTGAGTGGTGGGCAGAAAAACGCTACCCACCCTACCTGTCTTGGTTATATTATTTCATGCTCATTCTTAAACAACTGACACGTTTCTAATTATGGTTGATTTACCCCCTGACGAACTTCACGCTGTTTTGAACCAAATTGCCCTAGGTAACGATAAAGGAATGGAAAGGCTGTACAAGCACTATCAACAAGCCTTGTATGCTTTTATTCGTCACCAAGTTGGCTTTGATGAAGCCGCTGAAGAAATACTTCTTGATACCTTTATGGTTATAAACAGCAAACCTTTTGGTTTTAACGGTGAATCTACCTTTTTCACTTGGTTATGCGCTATCGCTAAAAATAAAGTGAAGGATTGGCTACGAACTACTGACCGACATCAAAAAAAGAAAATAAAACTGGAGGAGCAAACTGAGAGTTTATCTGATGACCTAGATATTTCTTGGGCGGTGCTTGATCATTTTGAGAAAAGTGAATTGAATCAAGTTATGCAGGGTTGTCTCGATAAATTACCATCTAGTCAACGCGAAGCGGCCTACTGGACTTACTACAATGATTTACGCATCAGTGAAGTTGCTTTGATTGCTCAGTGCCCTGACAACACTATTAAAACGCGTTTATTGCATGCTCGACATAAGATTCGAGAATGTTTGGAACGTAGCTATGTTGGCCTTGATATTGAGAGAAGCTTATGAACCAAGACTTGCAACGTTTTAGTGATCTCTTGCCTTTTTATGTTAATGGCACACTAAGTGAGGCTGATAAGGCTTTTTTTGAAAGCTATCTGCTTAAACATCCCGAAGTTCAAGATGAGGTTTATTTTACGCAAAGGCTGCGCACGGCGGTTAAAGCGGTGGGTTCAGAACGCAGTGAACAAGCAGGGCTTGAGCGCTTATTAAGCGCTGTTCGGCTAAGTCGAAAAACGACTAAAACCAGCTTACTGGATCGTTGGCAACAGCACTTTCGTGACTGGGGTTTTACGCCAGCTTTTGTGACTGTGACGATACTAATGATGATTCAATCCACTGTGCTAATAGAGCGCTGGTCTCAAGATCAAGCGCCTAGTTCCTTAACGACTTACCGCAATTTACCTGAAATGAGCACACAAGCGCACCTTAAAATCATCATTCGTGCCAATGCTAATTTTAGCGATGTAGTTATGCTGTTAAGGCAAGCGGGTTGTAATATTGTTAATGGGCCTTCAGAAAGCGGTGAAATCTGGTTGAATATTGATGATATTAATAGGCTAGCGGAAGTATCTGTGCTTTTAAAAGCTTCAGCAGAGGTCGCTGATGTGCTAGTTATTGCTCCCGCAACTAAATAAGCTTATGGCCATCAACATTTTTATAACACGAAAACAGTATTGGCTTCCTCTGGTTGCTGTTGGTTTTATGTGTCTAGCATACATGCCAGTTAGCCACGCAGAAAATATGGCTAAGCCACCGAGTCATCATGCACTGGTTCTTGAAAACGATGCCTATGCTATCGGTGCTTTGGCTAATCCCGCTCATGATGCCGAATTGATAATTAAGACACTGACTAAGCTTGGTTTTGAAGTTGAGACTGCACATAATTTAACGAGAGATAACTTGCTGACCATTGTGCGCCAATTTAGCGACAAACTGCCTGCGGGTGCTATTGCTGTGGTTTACTATGCGGGTCATGGTATGCAGTTACAAGGTGACAATTATTTGATACCGATTGATATGCAACCCACCAGCGAACAAAGTGCAGCGCTTAAGGCTTATCCACTGAAAATGTTATTGGATCAATTAAGCAGTGCGCCTTCAGCGGTCAATATCGTTATTCTTGATGCCTGTCGTAACAATCCTTTTCGCCCTACCGCTAGCCGTTACCGTGATTTATCTAAAATGGGTTTGGCGAAAATCTCTACTCCTAAAGGCACGATCATTGCCTATTCAACTGCACCAGGTCAATATGCGGCTGATGGTGTGGGTAATAATAACAGCCTATATACGCAAATATTGTCAGAAGAATTATTGCGACCAGAGCAAGCTATTGAAGTCACTTTTAAAAATGTGGCCGATAGAGTGCGCAAGAAAACCTTAGACGATCAAGCGCCTTGGTATTCAACATCTTTGGTAGATAGTTTCTATTTTATACCCCCAGCTGATGTAAGCATCTTAACCCTAGCACCCAATAAAAATCAGCAGCAAGCTGTGAATGCTCGCAATATACAAAAGCAATCATCATCTTGGTATTTATCCTTACACGGTGAAGAATGGGCTGAACTAGAACATCAAATAGAACAACGTGCGGCGCATCTTACTAAAGATGAAATTCCACAATTAAGTCATCGTGCCGATAACGGCAATGTCGTTGCCATGACCACGCTGGCTCTGGCTTATCAAGAAGGTTTACAAGAAGGTCGGCACAGCCAAGAGAATCGCTACAACCAAGCGAGTCATTACAGTTATGATGCTGTTACTAGAGCAGGTGCTAGCAATAAGAAAAGTCGTCAATGGCTATTAAAAGCCGCTAAAGCCGGTTTTCCTATCGCACAACGGTTACTAGGTGAGATATATTTATTAGCGACCACTATCGATTTCGACAGTAATACCGGGCTAAGCTGGTTAGAACAAGCCGCACAAAGTGATTATCCGCTGGCAAAACTCGATCTTGCTCAACGCCAATATGAAACAGATCCTACATCAGAAAATTCAGAAAAACTATGGAGTTCTATTCAAGACCAAGGAATGGCATTACAAGGGGAAATGCTGAAAAAGTTGCAATTGTTCTATATAAAGCCCCACTCCTAGAGCATAGGTATCTACACAAGTTTCTTATCGGCGTGGAAACGAAAAAAAACAAGGTATGGGCGTATTGCATAC
>CAIZMK010000050.1 GCA_903934035.1 uncultured Methylococcaceae bacterium | reverse complement strand
CCCCCCCCTACAAGTTACAGACTTATTTTGTCGACATTACAGGTAACCCTGTCAAAAGCTCTAGGTATTTTACCAGCGGGATAGGTATCGCCATGAAAATCCCTCGGGATTTTGCCAGCGGGATAGGTACCGCTATGAAAAACCCTCGGGGTTTTACCAGCGGGATAGGTACCGCTATGAAAATCCCTCGCGATTTTGCCAGCGGGATAGGTACCGCCATGAAAAGCCCTCGGGATTTTGCCAGCGGGATAGGTACCGCTATGAAAAACTCTCGGGATTTTGCCAGCGGGATAAGCAATATTGAGGCAATCAGCAATCAGCATCTCAACATTAGCCCAGTATTTCAGCTTAAAACAACAACCAAATCTTAAACATTAACAAAATAGCTCAACAAAAATATATTAATGACTGATGTTACGCAGCCGCCATTAAGCGGTTTTAAAAAAACTTAGATTCAAATAATAATGAGGTCACTATCGCGACGATGTGTTGATCGGGTAATCGCACCCGAGGGCGGTGCTCAGCGAGGCAAACGACAATAAAACCTCGTTACTGCGTAATATCAGTTAATAAGTGATTGTCGGAATACCATAATTTAACCCAACTAAAGTTAATGCTTAATGACTACTTAGTCATCAAGGAATCGAAGCCCTACTATTAAGAGCCGTTCGCGATAATGCATCGTTAATATAACTTCTAAACGAGGACCGGATGGCTTTAATCTTGGGACTTGCACATAAAAGCTCACCCATTAATGAAGGACGACAGCGAATATCTAAGAAAATTTGATAGTCATCTTCATTAATAGCGAGTTTTGATAAAGATAAACTGATATCAGTATCTTTAGGAGGGGGGCGATTCATAATAAGCTTGTCGTTATAAACGTCGGCTTCGGTCGTTGAATAGAAATTGACAAAATTACGACCGATTTCCCAAGCCTTATTACATTGAAAATCATTCTCACAGTAAAATAAACCCAACTCATTAGCTTCTTTAATACTGGGGATTTTTGCTCTAGACGGCAAATCCTTCGTAGTTTGAGTCAAAAATAAGAATCTGGCGACATCTGCTTCATCAACTTTTTTGGTTTTCTCTTGCTTTTCAAGATGACTACGTAAAGTAGTTTGCGCTTGCTCAAGTCGGGTTTGGCTTAACTGCACTTCATCGACTAAAGCCTTAGGTACTGGCTGTGCGGCGCTTTCATGACTCTGTATTGCTTGCCGTTGATTGTTAAGCTGCTCAGTTAATCGATCGATACTGCCTTCAATCACATCTTTTTGTTTATCAAAAATCGACATCTTTGCTTGAATCGCCAGCAACATATCTTCTTTAGAATGATATGAACTCAACAAGGCTTTATCATGAATCTTTTGACTAGCAATTAATTTTTCTTGTTGTGTACGGAGTTCTTGAAGACGCTTTTCTTGTTCAATTTGTTCTTTACTTTGGGCTGGCTCGGTCACTTCAAGCACTCGCCCTGTTTGACTCAATGTTGCTCGACTGTGTTGTATTTGTTCAGGTGGTACTTGATCTGAAAAATAAGTATCACCTTGCTCATCTAGCCAACGGTAGACTTTTTTTGCCTCTACCGGTGCACTACCCAGAATAAAACTTAAACTACTTAAAATGAGCAACCATCGCAAATCAGTATTTTTAATCATCGAGTCACCTAGTGGGTCATTACGCATTAACCCAGAATGCTCGCCAACTCATGTAAAGGTGGCAAAACAACCATCTTTGCCATTTGTAAAAATAACAAAGCGGCTAAAGGTGATAAATCGATACCACCTAAATCGGGAATCATTTTACGGCATAGATTCAGTATTGGCCTAGACAAGGCATCTACCATCGAAGCCGCTGCATAAAAACTACCTGGATTCATCCAGCTTAACAGCGCCCTAGCAAAGACTGAAAACACTAAGACATTGAGCAATAAAGAAACCAGTTGAGTCATGGATAATATCGCTAAAGCTCCAATGTTGATAGTCACGCCTTTGAGCAGCAATATCGAGAAATCCGTTAGCATCTGCAAACTCAACATGAGTACCAATGAAGAACTATCTATCTTGCCTATTGAAGGCACAAAGCGACGCATAATCCTTAAGGGTGGATGAGTAATCTTGACCAAAAACTGGCAAATGGGGTTATAAAAATCAGCAGCGCACCATTGCAATAAAAAGCGCAATAAAATCGCCATAATATAAAGTGAACATACAGTGTCGATTAAAAAAATAATTGGATCTGTCATGTAGGTTGCGCCCATTAGTTTTGCTCCGATGGCTTAGACATTTCAATGGAACGGTCTCTTGCAGCATGTAATGCTTTTGAAACCAGCTCAGTAAAGCCACCTTGCTCAAAGGTAGTTATGGCTTGTTGGGTAGTGCCACCTGGCGAGGTCACACGCTTACGTAATTGTTCAGGTGATTCAGAAGATTCCAAAGCAATTTTGGCCGCACCTAAAGCGGTTTGTTGCACTAATAATCTCGCCGTCTCTTCGGTTAAACCTAATTCTACAGCGGCTTTTTCCATCGCTTCCATCAGTAAAAAGAAATAAGCAGGGCCACTACCTGAAACCGCTGTGACTGCATCCAAGTCACTCTCGTCTTTTACCCATAGAGCAATGCCCACTGAACGCATAATATTTTCAGCTAGACTACGCTGTTCAGCACTGACCTTAGCATTAGCATGCAGAGCCGTAGCACCGGTTAGCACTAAGGCGGGCGTATTTGGCATACAGCGGACAATAGCCGCATCAGCACCTAACCAGTCAGTCAAACTTTGCTGACTTATGCCGGCGGCAATAGAAACAATTAATGACTTTTTTTCTTTAATGGCGGCAGCAGCACTTTTTGCTACGTCACTCAATGTTTGTGGCTTAACAGCAAATACCACAACATCGACTTCATTAATAATCGTATCATTGCTTACTGAGGTATTAACTTTGAGATTTTCAGCTAAAGCCTTCAGGGTTTCTGCATTAATATCAGAGACCCAAAGATGCTCTGGTGAATGGCCGCTGGCAATTAATCCGCTAATCAAACTAGACGCCATATTTCCGCCGCCGATAAAACCAATTTTTTGTGTATTCATGTTTGCTATGTGTAGGTGAATTAAAAGTATTTTACCCTATATGTGGGCTGCGCAAACAATCACAAGACTTTTCCTATAAAATGTCTGTTAAATATTGCAATAATCGGCGACAAACTTAGACTCATGATTGAAACTATTTATATAGAAGAAGCTGTTTTACAGCATCCGCGTGTTTTGGATATTGTCAAGCGCTTCCCTGATGCGCGCCGCATTACTTGTGGTCGATATGGTGAAGTTTTCAACCCTAAAGCCCAGAATTTTCGCTTACAAAAACAAAATCCTGCTTTAATACTGGCCGAAAAGTATAAACATTTTACGATGGAAACACCTAGCGGTTATGGTATAGGTGCCAAAAAAAATTATTACTTCTCCCACATGCTTAATTGCTTGTACGATTGCCGCTACTGCTTTTTACAAGGCATGTATCAATCGGCGCATTATGTGCTGTTTGTTAATTATGAAGATTTTCAAGCCGATATTAAACTACGTTGCGCCTCGACACCCGACGAAGCGGTGCATTTCTTCTCAGGTTATGATTGCGATAGCCTAGCCTTAGAGCCCGTCAGTGCATTCGCCCAGCAATTTTTACCCTTTTTTGAAAGTATACCTAATGCTTGGCTAGAGTTAAGAACCAAAAGCACCCAAATCCGTAGTTTATTAAATCGTGAAGCTTTTGAACGCTGCGTCATAGCCTTCAGTTTGAATCCTGATGAAGTAGCAAAGAAAGTCGAAGACAAAGCCCCTACATTGGAACGTCGCCTTGATGCCTTAAACAAACTACAACAACAGGGTTGGCCGATTGGTCTGCGTTTTGACCCAATGATCTATCAAGTTAATTACCAGCAACACTATCAACGCTTATTTGAACAGGTGTTTGCCATCATTAACCCAGAGCAATTACATTCGGTCAGCTTAGGCGCATTTAGATTACCCGAAAACTTTTTTAAAAAACTGCAAAAACTTTATCCTGACGAAAAACTATTTGCAGGTCCTTTAGAAAGTAAGCTGGGCATGGTGTCTTACCGACAGGCAATAGAACAAGAGATGACCGACTATTGCACCGAACAACTCTTACGTTTTATTCCTAAGGACAAATTCTTTCCATGCACACTTTAAAACGAACGGTTTTGGTCACAGGCGCTAGTTCTGGTATAGGCAGAGCCATTGCCGAACACTTATTACACTTGGGGCACACCGTGATTGGTGTATCTCGCGATTGCAGCCAGTTCACTCAGGACATTGTTAACTTCATCGCCCTAGAACTAGATTTAAGTGACTTGAAAACTATTCCGCACAAAATACGCGAGCTACAAAAAGCCTACCCAGAACTCGATGCTGTGGTGTTTTCAGCGGGCATCGGTCAATTTGGTTCGCTAGAAGAATTTTCTTATGCACAAATAGCAGCCCTTATTAATCTTAACTTCACCAGCCAAGTCTTTCTCAGCAAAGCCTTATTGCCTAACTTAAAACGCCAAATCCATAGTGATTTAATTTATATCGGTTCAGAAGCTGCGCTAAAAGGTAGCCGTAAAGGCGCTATTTATTGCGCCAGTAAATTTGCCTTACGTGGCTTTACCCAAGCACTACGAGAGGAATCTGCTAATAGCAACGTCCGCGTGTGCTTAATTAATCCGGGTATGGTTAAAACTGCTTTTTTCGATGATCTTAATTTTGAGCCTGGTGATCATGAAAGTCAGGCGATTTTACCCGAAGATATTGCTGCCGCTGTTGCCTATGTACTCAGCTCACGACCTCATATAGTGATTGATGAGATTAATTTAAGTCCTTTAAATAAGGTCATCAAGTTTAAAAAAGACTGACAGCACCACACTATAAAACTAGCTGAAAGTGTTTTAATTCAGCTCTCTTCTTTAGCATAGGTATCTACACAAGTTTCTTTTCGGCGTGGAAACGATAAAAAAACACCGTAGGGGCGTATGCAATACGCCCCTACGATCTTCACCACAATGTTATCGTTCTTGCGTGGGAAGGCTAACAATTATTTGTGT
>CAIZMK010000049.1 GCA_903934035.1 uncultured Methylococcaceae bacterium | reverse complement strand
ATTTGCTTTCGATGTTGGGCGTATGCAATATGCCCCTACGGTGATTCTTATCGTTTCCACGCCGATAAGAAACTTGTGTAGATACCTATGGTTAAGGGGCGACAGATTCGCTCAGTACCTTCGTTTGTTTAAACGTGGCGAATCTGTCGTCCCTACACTATGATTTCCGCAGTTTATGACGATTCATGCCACATGAATTGCCGGAATGATGTTGCTTTTTAATTGTGTAGATACCTATGCTTGATAAGGGGGAGGCTGGGCGGGGGGTATCAAAACAGACTGCTATTCGCTTAGCAGTTTTCTTTCGAATATTTTTTATTAAATGTTGCGAATTAAAAAGAGAATCAGGATAAAATGTAGTATCTATCTATCTATCTATCTATCTATCTATCTATCTATCTATCTATTAAGTGTGGTTTTTATCTGTAAAAAATCATGATATTGTGCCTAATTTAGGCTCCATATTGGCTATTAGTGCTTGGTTTTATAGTCTGTACGCTCTCTTAATCCATCATTAGCAAACCTAATAAAATGCAAATATTCACAGCTCTTTTTGATATTACCAGCTTGATGCCTCATGGTTATTGTTTAATTTGGAATTCAGCCTTACTTTGGCTGCATGTCATTTCAGATGTACTGATTGTTTTGTCTTATTATTCCATACCTTTTATTATTCTTTTCTATGTTCGTAAGCATAAAGACTTTCCTTTCGATAGGCTGCTGCTTATGTTATCGGCTTTTATTATTGCTTGCGGAACTACGCATTTAGTTTCGATTATTACCATTTGGATACCGCTTTATTGGTTAGAAGGATTGCTAAAGTTACTGACAGGCTTGCTTTCGGTGATAACAGCTATCAGGATGTATTTTATTGTCCCTAACGTGTTGGCAGAAATGGGGCGTAAGCGGTTTTTAGAAGAAAAGCTAGCGATTCAAGCCTCTACAATGCAAGATAATCTTATTAAGGAGGTTGAGCTACGGACAAAAAGTCTGCAATTACTGACCGAGCAAGCTCAAAGCGACCTACAGGTAAAAAGAATTTTCTTGTCTAATATGAGCCACGAAATTCGTACCCCGATTAATGCCATCATAAGTATTAATTATTTGGCACTGAAGACCGATTTAACCGAACAGCAACATAATTATCTGACTAAAATTGATAGTTCGGCTAAATGGTTGCTGGGTGTATTGGATGATATTCTTAATTATTCCAAGCTCGAATCAGGTAAGTTGGTTTTGGAACATAATGATTTTGAGCTATCACTGATCATAACGTTTTTGACGGATGTTGCCTCGCCTTTATTGAAAGATAAACCAGTGCTGTTGAGTTTTGATATAGATCCTGAGGTTCCGGCTGTATTGAAAGGCGATTCATTACGTTTAGAGCAGGTTTTATTGAATTTGCTAACCAATGCTATTAAATTTACTCACGAGGGCAGTGTTACCTTAAAGGTAGAATTATTAAATTATGAAGCGCAACAAGCGCGTTTACGCTTTTCGGTGCTTGATACCGGCATTGGTTTAAGCTTAGATCAACAATCGCAGTTATTTAAAGCCTTTATTCAAGCAGATAATTCGACAACTCGTCTTTACGGTGGTACTGGCCTAGGTTTAGCCATTTGTGAAGAGTTAGTGCGTGCTATGGGGGGTAGTATTATTGTTGAAAGTCAAGTTGATGTAGGCAGTTGTTTTAGTTTTATTATTAATTTCGAAATTCCAGTGCTTTTACCCGAAACTGAGCCTTTACGTCTCTATCAATATCCGGGGCTTAAAAATGTCAAAATCTTAGTGGCAGAAGATAATCTTGTTATATCGGAGTTTATACCTGACATCATGGCTTATGAAGGCATGCTCGTTGATATTGCACGTGATGGTTCTGAGGTATTGGCACTACTCGAACTTAACAAATATGATGCTGTACTCATGGATTGCCAGATGCCAGTTATGGATGGTTTTGAGACTGCTAGACGCATCCGAACTGATCCTCGTTTTGACAAATTACCTATAATTGCTATGACTGGTAATGTCTTCGATCAAGAGCGTGAGCGTTGTTTTGAGAATGGTATGAATGATTTTATCAGCAAGCCGGTAGCTTGGGATGATGCCTTTTTAACCTTAGAGCGTTGGATTACTGATTTTGAAGGCCAAGTCAAACAGCAAAATACTTTTTAGTTATCTAATTTATGATAATGGATGAGATTAAAAGTGTGGGAATTAATAAAAGTCTTAGGTTATCAACTTAAGTTAAGACGCAAAAATAAACCAGCACATCCTATAGTTCTAAAAAAACAGGGGTCATTGCTAGTTGAGCAGGGGATATTCCTAAAATTAAATCAGCCGTAGGCCGGAATAAGACAACCCAAGCGTAGCGCGTGGTTGCGTTTCCGGCACAGGAGCTGTTGCTATATGAGCTAGGAGAGTTCTTAAAAAAACAGAGGCCGTTGCTAAGTGAGTTAGCTCGTAGGTTGGGGGGAGTGATAACGAACCCCAACGCAACACTCGATTTGTTGAGGTTCGCGTTGCTTCACTCCAAGCTACAAAAACTTTAATTTTCGGCAGTCAAGCCAGTAGCCTCGATAAAGTAAAACTGAGTCGATGAAATCGGTGCGTTGTAGATCTTCGATTCCATCTTGCTACAGTGCGGCTTGGGTGTTGTCTATCTTACAAATTAATAGGGGACATAATGCGATTAGCTTATAGCTGAGTTTAAAATCATAATTGTTTAAGCTTAAGACCTGATCAAAATCTTTATTCTTTGCTAATAATGCCTTTATTTATATTGTGTGATAGATTAAAAATTAGCTAACAATAGTCAGCCCCCATTCACCACTTATCTAAACGTACCTATGTTTATCCTTCATAGCTCCAATAAAACCGAAAATTTAGTCGGGCATTTGACGCATGTCATTAAAACGATGCCCTTAAATTCACCTTTTGCCAAAGAAGTGTTCTTAATTCAAAGTCAGGGCATGGAGCGTTGGTTGTCGCAACAATTGGCAGGGCAGCTTAAGGTTTGGGCTAATTATGAATTCTTATTTCCGAGTAAGTTTTTTAGTTCTTTAGCACAACGTGTAGATAGTCGCTTAAATGATGCCGCCTTTGAACGTAACCTGATGTTATGGCGCATTGAAGCGTTATTGAGACAACTGGACAGTGTGGAGTTTTTGCCGATAAAAAACTATTTAGCTTCCGACAATCAAGACTTAAAACGTTATCAACTGGCTAAACAATTGGCGCAAATTTTTGATCAATATCAAATGATGCGTCCCGATATGCTCGATCTTTGGAAAAAAGGTGAATTGCTTTATAACAATGCTACCGAACGTTGGCAGCGAGTCTTATGGCTAGCGATCTGTGAGCAAACTGGTGATAAACATCGTGGTGCTTTATGGCTAGAGACCATTGCTAAATTTAATAATATTCAGTCTGGTGCTTTAAGTGCAGCGTTACCAGAACGCATTTCGGTGTTCGGCATTAATACCATGCCGCCGATTTTTTTGAGCTATTTAGAGAGCTTGGCTAAGCATTGTGATGTACATTTCTTTTTACTAAATCCTTGTGAAAGTTATTGGGATGATCTAGTTAGTAAGCGCCAAAGCTTGCAAGATGAAGCCTTTTTGGGGCATCCCTTATTGTCTGCTTTAGGTCAGCAAGGTCGAGAATTTCAGTCGCTATTGCATGAGCAAATCAATCCTGATTTTGAACCAGAAAGTTTTGAAGCCAGCGATCAATATTGGCAAACAACTGTACTACAACAACTGCAAAATGACATTCTAAGTAATCAATTGGATGAGCAGGTGGAAATTAGACCATTAGTTGCCGATAACTCGATTAGCGTTCATGCCTGTCATTCACGATTGCGCGAAGTTGAAGTATTGAAAAATCAATTATTAGTCGCCTTAGAAAACGATGCTAGCTTGGAATTGCGCGATATTGTAGTGATGGCAGCCGATATTGAAGTCTATGAGCCCTTTATTTCGGCGGTCTTTAGCGATATACAACATGCCATTGCCGACCGTAGTTTACGTTTAAGTAATAATACTTTAGATGCTTTTATTCGTTTCTTGGCCTTGAGTCAAAGCCGCTTGGGTTGGCAAAGCGTCTTGGATTTATTAGAACAGCCTGTTATTTATAGCAACTTTGACTTATCTGAAACAGATTTAGAGTTAATTAGATATTGGATAGAAGAAACCCATGTGCGCTGGGGGCAGTCAGCTCAACATAAAAAAGAATTAGGCTTGCCAGAACTTAATGAAAATACTTGGCAAGCGGCTTTAGATAGATTGTTGATGGGTTACGCAGTAGGCTCAGATGAAGATTTTGTTTGCGATGTTCTACCATTCCTAGATATTGAAGGTACTTCGGCACAAGCTTTAGGCGGCTTGTGCAGCTTTATGAACGTATTATTTAAAGCTAAAAATGAACTTAAACACCCTAAGACTTTAATCGATTGGTCAAGGCAACTAAGTTATTATGCCGAACAACTTCTAGGGCAAACAGCTTCTATTGAACAGCAACAATTACATGAATTATTAACTGCTTTATCGGCTGATTTAGACGAAGTCCATAACGACACTCTAACTTTGCCGATTATTACTAGCTGGTTAGAAGATCGCGTTTCTGAAAGTAAATCCACTCAAGGTTTTTTACGCGGACAATTAACCTTTTGTTCTATGTTACCGATGCGCTCCATTCCTTTTAAAGTGATCGCTTTGCTGGGTATGAATGAGGGTGAGTTTCCAAAAATAGATCAAAGTCCGACCTTCGATTTGTTGTCATTAAAACAGCATTTTCGTAAAGGTGATCGTTCGCGCCGTACCGATGATCGCTATCAATTTTTAGAAATATTATTGTCAACGCGGCAACAATTGATTATGACCTATATTGGTCAATCTATCGCCAATAATGAAACGATCTTTCCCTCTGTAGTGATTAGCGAATTGCTGGAAGTATTACAAAATAGTTATCAACTGCATGACTTAACGATACGCGAACCTTTGCAATCGTTTAGTTATCGTTATTTTAATAATAGCCTAGGATTAGTGAGTTTTTCTACAGCCGACCTCCAAACCGCGAAGGCTTTGCAAGCGCCCGAGATAATAGCAACAGACTGGTGGCAAGGTGAGCTTACGATCGAAAAAAATACTGTTATCGAACTAGCAGATTTATTGGCGTTTTATCAACATCCACAACGCCATTTTATGCGTCAGCAATTAACACTACGCTTTCAAGGTATTGGTGCACAAATTGAAGAATGCGAACCTTTTGTTATCGATAGAATGGAAGGGTACAGTATTTATCATGATTGGATAGAGCAGCGCTTATTAGGGGAAAATCTCTCAGTAAAGAAACTCCAAGCGCAAGGACGTTGGTTGTCAGGTGTATTAGGCGAGTTAGAGTTTGCAAAACAACAAGTCAGCATAGAAGACTTCGTTACACGCATCCAAGAAAAAAATATAGGTGCACCTATAGAAGATGCCGTGATTGATATTCGAGTTAATCAGTATCGTTTACTCGGTAAATTAGGCAGTCGTTATGAAAGAGCGAGTCTGATTTATCGCTATGCGGATTTTAAAGGTAAAGACTTTATCAATGCACTATTGCAGCATTGTGTCTTGAATCAGCTAGCACCACAAAGCACTTACTTATTAAGTACGGATGAAGATATCGTCTTATTGCCTGAACAGGCTTCAGCAGATTTATTGGCCGCTTTAATCGATATTTATTGTGCCGGCCAGCAAGCACCGAATGCTTTTTTTGTAGAAGCAGCTTTAGCTTATATCAAACAAGCATGGATATTAAAAACCAGTAGTAGGGCTAAAAAGCCTGCCATAGAAGTCGCAAAAGAATGGCTAGATAGAGCGATCACTCAAGAATACGAACCAGAGCTTAAAAGGTTATACCAAGATATGGTGAATCGAGGTGAAATACTCGATGAGCATTTTGAACAGCAATGCCAGGGTTTGCTACAGCCTATTTGGGATGCGGTGCATTAGGGCTCGGTTTTGAGATTAAGTAGGCTATGATTGGAGTAAAAAACGTCAACTGCTTTTGTTATTCCCTTGGTTCCGGCGATGCGTAACTTGATGGCAGCTTTAGGCAGGAATAAGACTATACGAGCGTAAGCGAGTAAAGCGTTTCCTGTAAAGGCACTGCTCATGTGCCAGAAACGCCACCAAGCGCTGCGTTAGCATGGTCTTATTCCGGCTTACAAATGCTTGATTTTGGGCAGTGACTGGAACGCGGGCAAGATGATTTACGTTTTGAAGCTATTAAATTCCGAAGCCAAACGCAGCATACATCATAGAATCCTATATAATGCTAAAAAATCTACCCAACTTAGAGAACAACATGAAAACAAGTCATATATCAACATTATTATTAGTATCTGCCTTAGCAACAGGCTGCGCCTCTAGCAGTGGCTGGCGTCCAATTATCGATCCTCGTATGGATCAACATCCAGAAACTGCGCAGCGTGATATGGTTGAATGCAAAAGCTTGGCTGATCAAGCTTCAGACATTACTAAAGAAGTCGGTATGGGTGCAGCAGTGGGTGCTGTTACTGGCGCAGCAACAGGTGCGGCGGTTGGCGCAGTAGCTGGTAGTGCTGCGACAGGAGCCGCTGGTGGTGCTATTTTGGCTCTACCTGCTGGCTTATGGGAAGGCTATCAAGCCAACGAAAATTTTAAATTAGCCTTTAAAAAATGTATGCGTCAACGTGGCCATACGTTGGTTAACTAAATGCCTGCTTTACGTGTTGGGAGTTGCGAAAAGACGCAACTCATCAGCATTACAACCACATCATAATTATAAAATAGGATGTGCCGAAGAAAGGAGGCGCATCACTGATTGATTATATTTTTCAATACATCAGTATTGCTTGTTAAGTTTATAATCCCATTTGCGTAATAACTTTTAGTACTAGGGGATCAGTCATGCAGATATGGGTTGATGCCGATGCCTGTCCAAAAGCAATAAAAGACATTTTGTTTCGGGCAGCAGAGCGTTTGAAAATAACCATGACTCTAGTTGCCAATCACACGCTACAAACACCTCCATCGCGCTACATCCAGTTTTTGCAAGTAAGATCAGGGTTCGATGTGGCTGATAATGAGATTGTTAAAAGACTTAATGTTGGAGATTTAGTGATTACTAGCGATATTCCCTTAGCTTATGAAGTGCTCTGTGGAAGCTGTCATGCCATCAATCCGCGAGGCGAACTTTATTCAGAAGACAATATCAAGGATCGTTTAAATATGCGCGACTTTATGGATACCTTGCGTTCTAGCGGCATTGATACTGGAGGACCCTCTGCACTAAGTTCACGCGACATACAAGCTTTCGCGAATCAGCTGGATAGATTCTTGATTAAGCACTGTGTAACAAAAGATTGAATAATATGCTTTGATACTTTTCCTGTAAGGCGCATCAATTGATTAATATGAATGAATCACCTTACGGCAGCATCCTATTTGGATCATCTCATTTCGCCAACTAAGCATCGAGTGCATAGGCTTTATGCCTGACATCAATTCGCTTAATATATTGATTAACCAAAACAATATAATCTTACTTAAAACACCTCTATGTCTCTAGTAAATAAACTACAAGCATTACAACCCCTCATGCGTGAATGGCGACAGCATCTGCATCAATTCCCTGAAACTGCCTTTGAAGAAACTCAAACTGCGCAATTTGTCGCTGACAAGTTGGCTAGTTTTGGTTTGGAAGTTCATCAAGGTTTGGGTAAAACAGGGGTTGTTGCTACGCTTTCAGCCGGAACTAGTGCTAAGAAAATAGCTTTACGAGCAGATATGGATGCTTTGTTCATTCAAGAGCAAAATACTTTTTCTTATAAATCTTGTCATGATGGAAAAATGCATGCATGTGGACATGATGGCCATACGGCGATGTTGTTAGGGGCGGCTAGTTATTTAGCTGAGCATCGTAACTTTGATGGTACGGTTTATTTTATCTTTCAACCTGCTGAAGAAGGTCGTGCTGGCGCTAAACAGATGATCGATGATGGTTTGTTTGAACAATTTCCTGCTGATTGCGTTTTTGGTTTGCATAATTTTCCTGATATTCCGCTCGGTCATTTCGCAGTTAAACCGGGTGCAATGATGGCTGCATTTGATTGTTTTGAAATTATCGTGACAGGGCAGGCTACTCATGCGGCAATGCCTCATTTGGGTAATGATGCCATTATTGCTAGTGCTCAATTGATAACAGCTCTGCAGTCCATCGTGAGTCGCACCCTTAATCCGGCTGAACCTGCGGTCGTTAGTATTACCCAAATACATGCCGGTAATACTTGGAATGCCTTACCAGAATCAGTTTTGATTAGAGGTACTTTTCGTTGTTTTAACACTGATATTCAAAAGACCATTGCCGATAAAATAGCTCAGATTGTTAAAGGTATTTGTGAGAGTTTTGAGGTGAAGGCAGAAATCAACTTCAATCCAGAAAACCCAGGCTATCCAGTGACTTTCAATACCGAAGCAGAAACGGAGTTAGCCTTAAAAGCGGCTATAGCTGTAGTAGGTGAATGGGGTGTTAATAAACACCCGGTTGCTAGTATGGGCTCAGAAGACTTTGCCTTTATGCTGCAAGAAAAGCCCGGTTGTTATATGTGGATAGGTAATGGTTCTTCCGAAAATAGCTGTTTGTTGCATAATCCTCATTATGATTTTAATGATGAAATATTAGCGACAGGCGCTGCTTATTGGGTCAAGTTGGTTGAAGTGGTACTAGTGTTAGACCACTGCCACTAAGTTAAGCCTTTGTAGGGGCTAATTCATTCGCCCCTACAGGTGTACAGATTTTTTCTATTCCTAACTTAATGGCAGTAACTGCTGGTGTCAGATCTTAAATAAAGGCGCTTATTAAATAGATGGGTCTTCATTCAAGAGGATTAATCTTGTTTTCAACGTCAATAATAACTTTAGTCAAAACAATTAAATTAGCTTCTTCTTTAATTTGCATACCCATCATATAGAAAATAGGCATCCATAAAGGATTAATTATTATCCCGCCTAAGACACTTTTCCAAGTTCGTACAAGATTTTTGAACGGATTAAGTGAATCTATCAAGCTAGGCATGGGGTATTGTTTAAATACAGCTACGATTTCCTTTAGTTTTAATTTGTCTTGATAGTCAAGGACTGCCATCGATGATGAGAGTTTTTTTTCCATCCGATGATAATTCATTCGAGCATAGCCCGCACAACAGGCAAAAATAAGTGCCACTATGGGGAGTATGACTGTTGGAGGCGCAAAGGGCGCAAACGTAGAAGATAGCATTACCATGCCAAGACCTAGTATTAAGATACTTTTAGCTCTTTCTACATCCCTATCGAGGCCAATGATGATCGCGGATAGCGCATTATCATAGGGAGGTGTTAAATAACTGTATTCTTTTGTCATTTTAGTGCCCCATAACGTAAATTCTTTTTTTACCATTGCTTGGGTAAATGTCAAGTTTTTAGTGCGGTAGATTGCTGTTGCGAATTCAGCCAACAAGCTTAATGACATTGGTCATAACGGCTATCACTAAAGATAAGACAGTGTTTTAGATGACAGGTCGGGTTAGCGATAGCGTAACCCGACACGATGCGCAGAAAATGCTTGGCTTACGCTATCGCTACGCCAAGCAACAAAACTCGTGAGTTTTGACTCCATTACAAAGCGACACACAGTTAAGCCACAAGTTGTGCATTGCTTTTAGGAGTCAAAACTCGTGAGTTTTGACTCCATT
>CAIZMK010000048.1 GCA_903934035.1 uncultured Methylococcaceae bacterium | reverse complement strand
TACAGTTAAGCATTTATTGGGGCAACACTTTTTTCTTATCCTTAACTGTGGGCAATTACTGAAGTAATTAATGAATACTTTCTCAGTCCCGTAGGCCGGAATAAGACCATCTAAGCGTAGCGCATGATGGCGTTTCCGGCACAGGAGCCTACCTATGCCGGATACGCTTTTCTCGCTGTCGCTCGTAAAGCCTTATTCCGGCCTACAATGACTGCCTACAGGTGAAACGCTTTTTCCTTTCCTTACCTTATGGGAACGATGAGACGCATCTAAATCCAGAAATTTCCCAGTCGAAATAGCAACTTACCTACTGTAAATCAGCTAGCACCCTTTTCATGAATGTGCTTAATCATCAGCACATCGACACACTAAAACTACTAGTAAATAAAGTGCTGACGTCTTATGAAATACCTTACTAGCTGCACTAAATCATTAATAGGATTACTTCTGTAATGACTCATAATATCTTCTACTTTGTTGTTGACTTGATCGTGCATATGAATTCTTTGGGTCATGTTTGCTCTCCTCGTTATTAAAAATAAATTGTATTAATGTGATCGATAACTACGCATTTGCCCTACTAACACGCCCTGAATTGCGACTTGCTCAGGGTGATAGGACTGTGCGCTCATATTTGCATTGGCTGGTAACAATAGGACTTGCTCTGCGCTTTGCTCAATATATTTTAAGGTTGCTTCTGAGTCTTCAATTAAAGCGACCACTATTTCTCCGTTGCGGGCATAATCGCGCTGCTCGATGACTACCCAGTCTCCGTCAAAAATACCGGCTTCAATCATCGATTCACCTTTAACCTGCAATACGTAACAGGGCTTATTTGTTTTTAGAGCATCAGGTACCATCATGTAGTTGATGGTTGCTAAAGCCTCTATTGGTTTACCAGCGGCGATTGCACCTATAAAGGGTAAGCCTTGTTCTGTCATTTCATCTTCGCTCTGTGCCTGAATGCTTAGACGAACGCCACCTTGCTTATTGCCTGTAAAAGGCTCTACCAAACCTGCTTTAATCAAGGCCATGATATGTTTATACATGGAGCCACGCGAAGCCATACCTAAAGCTGCACAAAGCTCATCTAAGCTAGGTGGTCGAGAAAAATGTTCGTTGTTATCACGGAGAAAGTTAAATATCTCTCGTTGTCGCCGAGTTAATGTACTCATCTGTTACAACCTTCAGTCTGTTTTAAATTTTTTGTTATCTTAGCAAAAATAAATTACTATGCAAGCAAAAAGAGAACTAAAATAGAACAAAAAGAGAATAAAAAGAAAACAAAACTTATCCATTGCTGTTATTTCTGCTATTTATATACCTATGACCCTGACCGCTTTTACTCTGCTATTACCAACACCCCATCCCTGTGTACTGGCTATACCTCTATTCAGCGGCAAAGTCGCGGCAGGCTTTCCTTCACCAGCCGATGATTATGTCGAAAAAACTCTAGATTTAAACGAGTTACTAGTGCAAAAACCAGCAGCGACTTTTTTTGTACGCGCTCAAGGCGAATCCATGTTGGGTGTTGGCATTCATCCTAACGATATATTGGTGGTTGATCGCTCCATTGAGGCGGTGCCAGGTAAGATAGTGATTTGTGCCTTGAATGGTGAACTAACTGTTAAGCGATTAACACGCGATAACGAGCAATGGCAGTTAAAAGCTGAAAACCCAAATTATCCGGATATTGTTATTCACGAAGAGCTGGATATGGTCATTTGGGGCGTAGTCACCAACGTAATTCATGCTTTGTAATGCAAACATTAATCGCTTTAGTTGATTGCAATAACTTTTACGTATCCTGTGAGCGGGTCTTTCGTCCTGATTTAATAGGCAAACCAGTCGCAGTACTCAGTAACAATGATGGTTGCGTGGTATCTCGTAGCAAGGAAGTCAAAGACTTAGGTATCAAGATGGGCGTTCCTGTTTTTCAAATTCAGCAACTGATCAATCAACATCAGATAACACTATTTTCATCGAATTACACCCTGTATGCAGACATGTCGTCTCGGGTTATGTCGACACTGGAAGCTTTTGCGCCCTCTATGGAGGTCTATTCTATAGACGAAGCTTTTCTGGATTTGACTGGGGTTTGCCACCAAGACTCTATAGCTTATGGTGATCTCATTAGAAAAACGGTGGTTCGAGCTACAGGAATTCCAGTTTGCGTAGGCATGGGGCCGACTAAGACCTTAGCGAAATTAGCTAATTTTGCGGCTAAAAAATGGTGCAAAACTGGGGGCGTGCTCGACTTATCAGACCTCGTGCGCAGGGAAAAACTCATGCGCATAGTACCGGTCAGTGAAGTCTGGGGTATAGGTTCACGTACTACCTTAAAATTGAAACAGTTAGGTATTCATAGCGTTTGGGACTTAGCAACACAATCCAGCCAACGCATACAAAAGCAATTTAACATCGTAGTCGCTAAAACTGTGCTGGAATTGAATGGTATTTCTTGTTTTCAATTAGAAGAAATTAGCGCCAACAAACAACAAATAGTCTGTTCTCGAAGCTTTGGTCGTCGATTGACTGGCTATAAAGACCTGTTTGAAGCCGTGGCAGAATTCTGTAGTCGCGCTGCAGAAAAGCTTAGAAAACAACATTCGGTAACCGGCTGTATGAGTATTTTTATAAGAACCAGTCCGTTTAATAGTCAAGAACCGCAATATCAACGCTCGGCGACTATCAAACTAGTAGCTGCGACCCAAGATACCCGCATACTGATTACCGCAGCAGATCGTTTATTAAAGGAGATATTCAAAACCGGTTACGGCTATCAAAAATGCGGCGTGCAACTTAGTCAAATACACTCAGAGTCAATGCCCAGTCAATGTGATTTGTTCGACTTTACCGATAACGATTTACCTAAAGATAATCGCCCTTTAATGACGACTATTGATCAAATTAATCGACGCTTCCCTAAGGCTATTTCAATAGCGGCTACTGGTTTTGAGCAAAGCTGGAAACCGAAATCAGAGCGGATTTCACCACGCTATACCACGGACTGGCAGGATTTAGTGTGTGTCAAATGAGTAAAAAACCCATCATTCCGGCAGGGAGCGGGCAGAAGAGAGCTTATGCTTACAGTTTTTTTAGGGTGGATAAGCACCAGCGCTTATCCACCCTACAGAACTAATAAAATCTCCCCTACCCCCTCTTTTTCAAAGAGGGGAACTGAATAATCACAAAAAACATAGGCGAATGATGGTTTTTTTGTATAATCAAACTCTTTACCGATGACTATATACAATGCAGACACCCTTTAAAACCATAGGTATCATTGGCAAGCTGAGCGATGCTAGTATTGCGGGGACTTTAACAGGCCTCTATACCTATTTGGTTGCGCATGGCTATAAGGTCTATGTCGCTGAAGAGAGTATCCGTTTTATTAATAGTCCTGCTGTCTCAGCCTGCTCCTTAGAAACCTTGGGGCAATATTGTGATTTAGTGATTGCTGTTGGAGGCGATGGTACTTTTCTAGGCGCAGCTAGAGCCATCGTTGCTTATAACATCCCTTTAATCGGTATCAATTTAGGGCATCTGGGCTTTTTAGTGGATATATCACCCAGCGAATTGCCGGGTAAATTACACCAAATGCTGCAAGGCCATTACATCGAAGAAAAGCGCTCTTTGTTACGTGCCAAAATTATTCGTGATGAGCAAGTCATACATGAAGAAACCGCCTTTAATGAGGTCGCTATTCATCGCTGGGTAACACCTAGCATGATTGAAATTGTCACTAAAATAGACAATGTATTTTTAAACTCACAGCGCTCAGATGGTTTAATTATTTCAACACCTACCGGCTCTACCGCCTATTCTCTATCAGCAGGAGGCCCGATATTGTATCCTTCATTAGGTGCGCTGGTTTTAGTACCCTTAAATCCACATACTTTATCGAATCGCCCTATCGTGATACATGATTCTGCTGAGATTGAAATTAGCTTTTGCCAAACTAAGCAAATCAATGCCTTAGTGACCTGTGATCATATTGAAATACCCGATGTATTAATCAGTGATAAGATCTTAATTAAGAAAGATCCTATACCGATTAGAATTTTACACCCTGAAGACCAAGACTTTTTTCAAATCCTCAGGAATAAATTAAACTGGAGCAGTGGTTACCACAGTTAATTCTTATGCTATTAAACCTGTCTATTATTGATTTAGCTGTTGTTAAAAGCCTGGATCTCGATCTTGAAACAGGCATGTCGGTGTTAACGGGCGAAACCGGCGCAGGAAAATCTATTTTATTAACTGCACTAGGTTTAGCCCTAGGTGATCGTGCTGATTCGGGTTATGTAAGACCTGACTGTAAACGCGCCGAAGTTAATCTGGAATTTGACCTAGCTGATGCACCAATCGCCCAACAATGGCTGAAAGACAATGAGCTAGATAACGATCAACATTGTTTAATCAGGCGCATCGTTAATCAAGATGGTCGCTCTAAAGCTTACATCAACAATCGTCCAGTAACCTTACAATACTTGCAAGAACTGAGTGAAAAGTTGGTTGAAATTCATGGCCAACATGCGCATTTAACCTTACTTAATCCTGACGAACAGCGGCGCTTATTAGATGCCTATGCCAAAAATCAAGCCTTATTAGATCAAGTTAATCTTTGTTATAAGCAGTGGTTATCAGCGCATAAAGAATTATCAGATCTGATTAAAGCCAGTATCGATCAAAGCGAGCGTGAAGAATTTTTACGTTATCAATTAGAAGAACTACAGACCTTAAATTTAGCGTCTTTTAATTACGCGGCTTTGTCAGAAGAACATAGTAAGCTCGCTAATTTTGGACAAATACTCACAACAGGCCGCGCTCAAGTTGAATTGCTTTATGACAGCGATCATCAATCTGTTAATCAAATGCTTAGTCGTAGCGTTGCTGAATTAAAACATATTGCTCGTTATGCCCCAGAATTAAATGATATATGTGCGCTATTATCAGAAGCTCAGATATCTACCGAAGAAGCCGCTTTGCAATTACGGCGCTTTTTGGAGTCTCAAGAAGCCGACCCACAGCAACTAGAACATCTTGAAAATCAAATTGGTGTCATTCAAACCTTGAGTCGCAAACATCATGTCGCACCGGATCAGTTAATTGATGTCGTAAATAAATTATCGACTGAACTAGATAACATCAGCCACAGCGGTGAGCGCATTACCAGCTTAACGACAGAAACTCTGGCTTTAGAACAACAATATCAGCAACTCAGCGCACAATTAACAGAACAGCGTCAGCTAGCCGCACAGAAATTACAAAGCCATATTTCCGTGATGATAAAAGAACTGGGTATGCCACAAGGCGAATTCTTAATCGCTATGACTAGCCTTGATGCCACGACACCCAAGCTCAATGGCAAAGATAAAATCGAATTCCTAGTCAGCGCGAATCCTGGCCTACCTGCTAAACCCTTGGCCAAAGTCGCTTCTGGCGGTGAATTATCACGTATCAGCTTAGCAATACAAGTTACTACCGCTAATGACAAAACCACGCCTACCCTCATTTTCGATGAAGTGGATTCTGGCATAGGCGGAGGAGTTGCTGAAATCGTCGGTCAAAAATTGCGTAGCTTAAGTCAATATCGACAAGTCATGTGCGTTACGCATTTACCCCAAGTGGCGGCCCAGGCGCATCATCATCTTTATGTAGAAAAAAATAATAAATCCGACATTACCTCTTCTCAGGTTAGGTTATTGAAAAATGAAGAGCGTGTCGAAGAAATCGCTAGAATGCTTGGTGGCGTTACCATGACCGCCAACACGCTAGCCCACGCCCAAGAAATGTTAAGTCTAGGAGTAAAACAGCCTTAATGCCTATGTTGTGATGCGTCATGAAGATCACGGCTATTTATCTTTTGCGGGTTATATAAGCTTTAACCACTCACTTATCGTAAGTAAGTACTTAAGCCTGTATTGATTACCCGTTGGTAGTTTTGAGCTTTATGGATTATTTGTAAATCATTAATAAAAGGAATATACAATGACTCGATTTCCAGCCGAATGGGAAAAACAATCTGCCATATTAATCGCTTGGCCTCATAAAAGCGCTGATTTTGGCCATCATCTTGATGCTGTAGAACAAACTTACAGCGTGATCGCCGATACGATCACACAATATCAACCTCTCATTATCGTCTGTCATGACGACATCCATCAGCAACACATTCAAAAACTAATTTCTAATCAAGGTGATATAAACTTTATTTTTGCCCCAGTCAATGACATTTGGGTAAGAGATACTGTATTTTTAAGTGTTGCAAAAGCCGGTGTTATTTCTCACCTTAACTTTTTATTTAACGGTTGGGGCGAAGAATACCAGCATCAGCATGACAATATACTTAATCATAAATTGTTAAACGTTAAACCGTTTAAAGGTAAAGTTCATAAAGATATAGACTTTATTTTAGAGGGCGGAAGTATAGATAGTGATGGTATCGATACCTTATTAACCACCAAACAATGTTTATTAAGTCCCAATAGAAATCATGGTTTAACGCAAGCAGAAATTGAGCAGCAATTGCTAGAAAGTCTTGGCGTAAAACGGATATTTTGGTTAGATTACGAGAGCCAGAGCGGTGATGAGGCAGATTCTCATATTGATACCTTAGCGCGTTTTTGCTCGGCAAACACCATTGCTTATACCTGTTGCAAAGATACTAACGATTTGCAATATACCAGCTTAAAGTACATGGAACGTCAGTTGCAGGAGCTTAGAAATCATGCTAACGAACCGTATCATTTAGTGCCCTTGCCTTTACCTAAGCCAATCTATGACGAAGAGGGTCAACAATTACCGGCTAATTACGCTAATTTTTTGATTATTAATCATGCCGTGTTAGTACCTAGTTATGGTGACGATATGGATAGCATCGCTGTGGCTCGCTTGGCGGAGTGTTTTCCTGAGCATGAAATCATTGCGATACCCTGTATGGCTTTAGTGCAGCAATATGGTAGCCTGCATTGCATGGCCATGCAGTTTCCAGAGGGTGAATTGAATTCACTCACTGAACTCTAGAGTTCCTAATGTGGGAGCAGCTTTAGCCACGAGATGCGCCTATCACTAAAGACGGGACAGTGTGAATAATGTTATTGGGCGTAGGTCGGGTTAGCGGTAGCGTAACCCGACTCAAGCTTTATATTCACGTTATTTAATCTGGGAACGCTGAGCCCCAGCTCAGCGTTCCCATCCCGACTTAAGTTGATAACCATTATGGCTAATCCGAAAGCACTATCAGCGCCACTGGATGACGGATTAACATTGAAAACTGATCTTTGTTTCTATTGAGCCAGCCACGCACTTCGACTGTTTTACCCACGTAGCTATTAACATCAGGAAATAACGACAGCCAGTCTCTATCAATACGGACTTCAAAGCGATTAGAAAAACTTAGATAAACGAAGCGTTCACTATTATGGATGGCCGTCACTTTACCCACTAAACGCGTCCAACCCGCATGACCCACATCTGTTAACTGATTAACCGCTATAGGCGCATATTCAGGTCGATTCCATAAGCCAAGCTTATTTTTCTGAGCTTGATTTTCAGCAGCTTGCAGTTCATCTACATATTTTAAGTTAGGTGGATAAATACTCAGTGTCGCCATCCCAGCCTTAACTAACGACAAATTGATATGCTCTTTAGTTTCTGTAAACAAATGCGCTAAGATTCGACCGTATTTATCTGTTTTTTCAACACCTATTTCCAAGCGAACTTTGCTGTTTTGTAATTTATTAATCAACCACGTTTTAGCAGCCTCACCCCCTGCCTCAGTGGGTTTGCCTCTATGTTCGATTTCTGGGGTATTAATGCCCAGCAAGCGAATTTTACGACCATCTTCTAACTGGACGGTATCGCCATCATAGATAGTTTTAATACTATAAAAACCATAACCAGGATTGATATGAATAGGTTTTGCATGGTCTTGGTTACGATCAGAGTAATGCTCGCCACCTTTGTCATCTTTCCATTCAAAGATGTCTGCATTCGCACAGGCCGATAAATAAAAGGATATTAACACAGTGCCTATTAATTTAAGGCAATGAGTAGCTAATGGTTTTTTGTCTCGCATGGTGTCTAGCCTTAATGCTGGGGTAAGTTAGAATTGGTCGATCTAAATATTACATTTTTATTAAAATGATAAGCCTTGGTTACATCTATACAAGATTGAGGTATTATTTTGCCAGCACCCACATCAAGCCTCCTTCTTTAAGTTTGCGGCTTATGTATGCTACAGATAGTGGTTATCAATAGCCACACCACGAACCCCTCCCTAATTTTAGAAAACTATTATGAGCCCATTAAAATTACTGTATCGTTTATTAGTCAGTCTTGTATTGCTAGTGACAGTTGCTGGTTGTGCAGGCGGAAAAAGACTTGAAAGTACCGGTGAATATTTCGATGATGTCGCCATTACCGCCAAAGTAAGGGCTTCAATCTTGGAAAATTCGCAACTAAGTCTTAGACAGATTAACGTTGAAACATTTAAAGGTATTGTGCAACTCAGCGGTTTTGTGGATTCAAGTGAAATTGCAGCCAGAGCAACTGAAGTTGTCAGAACGATTAAAGGTGTTAAAAAGGTCAATAACAGTTTGGTAGTAAAATAACGCAAGCCAACGATTTGGGAAACTCTATCAGCTTCATGCGTTTGATGGGTTTCTCTTTGTTCTACCCACCACCCTATCATCTATTGTAATTGTAGGCCGGAATAAGGCTTTACAAGCGACAGCGAGTAAAGCGTTTCCGGCATTGGCACTGATCGAAACGCCGGAAACGCTACCACGCGCTACGCTAGCATAGTCTTATTCCGGCCTACATCTGAAATCTCATATAAGTATAAAGAAACTTTTTTTCTTTAAAGCTACTGACTCAGATCGCGCCAAATGACTTGCACAATATCGCCATCCTCTAATTTAATGACTGACAGACTTGATTCAACCAACACTTCTGAACCATCAGCACGAAGAAGTAGCCATTCAAACGATTGTCGCCCAGTAAGCAAAAGAGCCTCTTTGATAATTTCCACCTTATCCACTGAGCGCTGTCCATCAGGTTGCAAGACAGGTGAAATATCATTCGGACGTTGACTTAATAATCTCTCTTTGTAGGGATAGCCAAGAAACTTAACGGCAGCGGTATTACATTTCGACACCTCATCAAGGGTTCACTTGCGTTCATCTCCCCATTACGCACCTGACGGCTTGTAGCCGCCTTTTCCTCTATCGCTCACGACCTGTACTTTTAACACAGGCCGCATAGAGTGGTTTGATTCCAGCTTCTGGTCGCCGAAATCGAGAGACCTACTCTCATCTTTAATACAGCATGAAAGGCCTAAGCCTTTCTTCATGACACACTAACCTCGATGAAGCAAGGCAGTGCGAGGATTTACAGCACTCCGACCTCCTCGATTCCACTACGTTTCATCGAGGCTACTAGCTTAATCGCCCTTGCCAATAATTAGGTTTTCGATGTAGATGAGCAACAGCAATAATTACAATCATATCAACATTTATCCCATACAGAATGCAATAAGGAAATCGTTTAATTAAACAGCGTCTGATTGTGCTGTCGATTAACATATAAGAATCGGGATAAGCAGAGATTCTTTTTATGGCAGCATTGAACTCAGCAATAAACTGCAAACCTAAATTTTTTTGCTGAGTTTCATACCATTCAAAAGCATCATCTAACTCCCATTGTGCGGCCTCAAGAAAGTCGATTTTCATTTATACTTTTCCATTACTTTTTCATAGCTGACAGTTGTTAGCTCTCCGGCTTGGTATTTTTTCCATCTCATTTGTGCTTCATCAAGCCAGATCGCATCAATCGTTGGATCTGTGATATCCAAATCGGCCAGTAACAATTCTGCCAGACGTAGTTTTTCAAGCGGAGGTAACTGATTGGCTTGTTGGTAAATTTCTTGGCTATTAAGCATGGGTTTCTCCTATAAATATTGTTTTAGAATATCTTGTTTTTTTTAGCGGCTGCGGCGATGATGGTTTCTTGTCAGATTCTCTATAAAGCCACTCGTTTAGCGATCTCAATATCTTTGCGTAATAAATCATTCACCAATAACTGCAAGTTTTCCTGCTTAGTCAGGCATTTTTCGTTTAGGTATTCAACAATATCATTATCTAAATAAATAGGGATTTTGGAGGCTTCAATAGGAGCAGATGATAAACATAAGGCATCATATTTTTGCATCTGTTCTTGATTGAATATACCACTGTTATGGAAATCGTTAGCGGTTTCATGGATAGCGTCCAGTAGGCGACTATTTTTTTTATGCTTTAGTGTCATAATAAATTTCCTGTAAGGTATTGTTTTTTATTTCACTTTCAAGTTCTGTTTCAGAAAAATCCAATAAGTCACAGGCAAGCGCTTGTAAAGCTTTCAACTCGGTGGAGTTTATATTATCCCGTTCATTTTTATCAAATCCAAACACGAAAAACCAACGGTCATTTTTATTGGTGGCGATTAGAATTCTTGAACTACCCCTTTTGCCATGTCCT
>CAIZMK010000047.1 GCA_903934035.1 uncultured Methylococcaceae bacterium | reverse complement strand
GCGTATGCAATACGCCCCTACGATCTTCACCACAATGTTATCGTTCTTGCGTGGGAATGCTAACAATTATTTGTGTAGATACCTATGTTGCTAAAGAGGGGGGGAAAAAGAATACTTTCACAGTCTCGATAGCGTAACCCTATGTATTTAATAACTTCATAACATTAACAACTGTGACTGCCAGAAACACTACACTCGTTCCGCTCGCAAAGTCTTATTCCAGACTACAACTTCAACTGTACGTCAAAATTTGACAGTTCCCTCTGTAATAATGTTTTCCTCATAAACAACTTTTAAAACATAAGCTCGGAAGTAATCATGATCAATTAGAGTGAGTAATGCCTAAATGATTATATAGAGTAGAAAATGGTTTTATTATCAACTGAGAGAAATATTATGGGTGCTGTAGCACTTGGATTAATCATTAAGTTTATTTTATTTAAAATTGTCTGGTTAATTGGGGGCATATTGATTTTTTTAAACGTAAACATGGGCTTACCTAAAGCTTTTATTAACTTTTGGTGTAGCTTTGTGATTATGGGATTTCTTATTCTATTGCCGTATTGCCTAATACAAATATTAAATCCAGGCATACGACTCAATAGAAATAGAGCATTATTCGTTACATTTGCATTAGCTACATTATTCTGGATGGCTGGTCGTTAATAAATGCAATACACTTTAACCTACAAAGCGTGACGGGGTTTATAACCCCGTTACTTACGTTTCGAAGTTATTCAAACATATAAACGTTTCGGTCGGGGTTACAAGCCCCGACCGGCATTAGGAATCGCGCTAGAGACTGTAAAAGTATTATGACTTTAGCTTCCCCCTTTGTAAAAGGGGGATCGAGGGGGATTTTATCAAGCCATAGGTTATTGATATTTAATAATAATTTTTTAATAGATCAAATCTCCCCTACCCCCTCTTTGCTAAAGAGGGGAATAAAAAGAATACTTTCACAGTCTCGCTAGCAATCCACCCAATACGGAGCGATAGCGACAATTCACCGTAAACCGACCTACGACCTACATTATACGTAGACGGGGATTTAGCTAAAGCCACACCTACACACTACAAAAAACCTTAACAGTGGGCGGTGCAGCTACGGGTCTAACTATAGCTCTGTACCAATGGCGAGAATGGGCGAGCCTATCAGTAAAAAGTTTTCAATTTCAAGTGGCTGCACACAGCTAAGTTCATTAATATTTTCTTTCTTACTATTATATTCTGCTCTTAATTGCATCAATAACTGCCCTAACACATTCATTCCGCTTAACATGCTTTTATCTTCTTTATTTAACACCGCCCCCCAGAAACGATCCTTATGCGAGCGTTCTACAATAGGCAGATCCCCAGTACTTTCTAATATTTTTCCCAGACTATGCCCATTTTGAGCAAGCTTCACTCTCAAACACCACCACATTATCTGGATTCTATGAGCATCCCAATCTGCTCGCGTGTTTAAATTATATCGTTTACTTTTCATTTTCGCCCCCATGGGGGATCTTAATGAGATAATTTCCCGTTGAATCTCAGAATGATTAGGGAATCGACAAGCCTGATACAGGGCTTCTGTATTAGCGATATCATACCCATTGACTGAAACAGGAAACGCATTTGACATGTTTGATAAACCACCAAATTTTTCGCTAACCTTACAAAATACAGAAACTTCATTTAAACGATAATTTGACTCTTCCTGAACAATTTCAAAATTCATATAACCCCCAATAACTAAAGAATAAAGGCGACCCACTAAGCCGGCGAAGTGGGTTATTATCATTGCGGCTTGCGACAATAAAAGACGTTCAAACAAAATTAATGTCATAAAACTATGTCGCCCAATGTTGCTGTGCATCATGATATCCCGGTTAATCATCGAAGCGTGACGGGGTTTATAACTCCGTTACTTACGTTTCGAAGTTAGTCAAACATCTAATCGTTTCGGTCGGGGTTGCAAACCTCGACCGGCATTAGTTTTTTTTTAAAACATATACAATATTGAACGTTAGATGAGGTTCAAAAAACTACGCGAACTCAACAGTGAAGCGCATCCTAAAGTGGCATTTCAATTCACAAAGCCCATGCAACTAAACTGCTCACCTTTAGCGATGCATTCTTGCTCTAAAATGCTGAGCATCTGCTTTATCTCAAAAGGTTTTTCTTCAAATTTAGCCTGCCGACTCAATACTGCAAAATCTCCTGGAGTCAGTTGTGTCAGTTGATGTATTTGTTGCTTAACAGCCGCGAGTATGATTGCATCTTCAGGTAATAGCGCACCCAATCGCTCAGCTTCTTGCCTAAATAAGTTCCAGCGTTGTTCGGCTGTTAAATAATCAAATTTTACTTTAAAGTCAAAACGGCGCAGTGCAGCTTGATCGATACGTTCCATCAAATTGGTGGTACAGATAAATATGCCGTCGAAATCTTCCATTTGCGTTAACAACTCATTGACGCTACTGAATTCCCAGTGATGCCTTGCCTCTTGCCTATCACCAAAAAAGCTATCGGCCTCGTCCAATAGTAGAATCGCACCCTCACGCTTGGCTGTTCTAAACATTTTAGCCATGTTCTTTTCAGTTTCACCGATGTATTTATTAAAGATATCGGATGCGCGCTTAACAAGCAAAGGTATACCCAGTTGCTCTGAAAGATGTTTTGCAAAAGCCGTTTTACCTGTGCCAGGTACACCATAAAAACATAGAGTACCTTTGGGATATCGCTTAAATCCTTTAACTAAACTATCGAGTGGTATTGAAGTATTAGTAAACTGTAGATCGTAAGCTGTAACAGTGCGGTGACGCTGAAATATATTTTCTTTATTATTAAACAATGGGCTTTGACTATTGATGATGTTTTCTATCAGGGTCTCGTCGTTGCACGTTCTTTCTTCTTTACACTGCTTAGCAATAGCCGTGGCTTTTTTTATTTGAAGTATAGAAATATCAGCACGCTGACCTATTTTTCTCAACCAAGCCGAGCTCACAGAAAGTCCTTTAGTAGCGTTACTAATCTCTTTTTGGCGTAAGGTCTCAGGTAAGGCATCAACGCCTAAGGCATAATCGAAGCGACGTAAAAAAGCCCTATCAATGTCCGCAGGGTTGTTAATAATCCATATAATGGGTAAAGGATTATTAGCCATTTGTTTTTTTAATAGCCAGGGATTAACGCTAGGGATTGAGTAGTCATCATCTTGATTATTACTTGAATTTTGTGGAAAAAAGCCATCGGCCTGATCAATTAAAATAATTTCAGACTTAGCGTGTTCTGTTAACCAATATTGGGTTGTTAGTCCTGCGGCATAACGATCTTCTATTTCTAGCGAGACTTGATTACTATCATCTGAGGCAACTTCTATTAATGTCACCCCTGCAGCTTTGGCAATTAAGCGAGCCAGTTCATATTTACCTTGTGCTGATATGCCATAGATTAAGACGTTTATCCCCGATTCTTTTTGTAGCAAGGCATTCTTTAGATAGGGGACTAAAACATTCAAATCATTGCTGAGCAAGGGGTAGTCGCTCACTGCAAAAGGACTTTTTTTGCAAGCTTTAAAAAACAACTTTCTTAATTCTGCCGCCGTATAGTGATTATCTAGTAATGGGTGTAGCAAGAATGGCGGTATGATTAAACGTGAGAGATCGCTTAGTTCCGATGTCTCTAACCAGCCTGTGCAATATAAAGGACTAGTTTTATTTAAGCTGTTTTCAATGTCTTGGCAGTCGCGCGTCGTCAGCAATTGTAAATATTCTTTGATAGAGGTTTGTCTATTAGGTACGCAATAATCTTCAAGAAATACCTGAAATTGAGTGTTATGTTTAACTAATAAACTATAAGCCAAGAGCTCTTGTTCACAAGGGGATAATTTGAATTGTTTTCCTATACAAATTATATTACTAAACAAGGGGCTATCGAGTGCCATGCCTGTTTGTAATAGTTGATCTAGTTGAGTACTTATTTGTTGATAAATGTCATCCATTTCACGATCAGCCAGGCTCACCTTACTCTCTGTTGCTAAGCCTGTTAAACGACCCAGTTTTTTTTGATCAAATAAAACTTCTAAAGCCTCTAACGGTAATTTGTTTTTTAATCCAAGCGCAAGCCTCAGCAAATAAATTGCGGTAAGTGATTGATAAGGATCACTCTTTAAGGTTAATGGTGTATCTGTATTGCTGGATGTTTTGCATACAAACTCAGGTATTTTATCGTATTGGGTATTGATAGTTGTCATGGTAGCCACTCCTTAAGAAATTATAGGGTAGTCTACTTAAGCCATGCGTCACTTCATGACGTTTAAATATGGATAATAGTCAGTAGAAGTAATTCGATTAATTTTATTAAAGAGGCAGAGTATGAAGTTTGAACAAACACTGATTGAAAAACTAAGACAAGCACAACGAATTGTATTTTTTACCGGAGCTGGCGTATCCCAAGAAAGTGGCATTCCAACCTTTCGTGATGGACCTACCAGTGTTTGGCAACACTTTGACCCAGAACTTTATGCAACCCTGCCTGGCTTTGATAGTAATCCTAGTAAAGTGTGGGAATGGTATTGGGATAGACGTCAGGCTTTTAAAGCCTTAGATCCCAATGCTGCTCATGATGTTATCGCAGCCTGGCAAGATAAAGCCCAAGAAGTGACTGTGATTACCCAAAATATAGATGGCTTTCATCAAAGAGCAGGCAGTGAGTCAGTAATCGAATTACATGGTAGTTTAGCGATGGATAAATGCCGAGCTCAAGGTCATGTTATCGAACATGATTTTAATAATCCATCGAAGCAACAACCCTCATGTGCAGAATGCGGTAGTTTATTACGACCTGATGTCGTGTGGTTTGGAGAAGCATTGCCAGATGAAGCTTATGATCAAGCTGAAATCGCTAGTTTTAATTGTGACGTGTTTATTTGCATTGGCTGTTCTATGGATATTTATCCCGCTGCAAATTTACCTTATAACGCCTCTGCCAGCGGCGCTTATCTAATACAAATCAACCCTAATTCGACTGATTTAGATGAAACGGCTGACTGTAATTTGTATGGAAATGCCGGAGTCGTTATGCCCGCTTTGTGGCAAGCAGTGCATAGCTCTCTATACAAATAACAATCGCATTATCGGTACATTTCAAAGCGTAGGCACAGGTCACGACTTGTCCCTTCATTACGATCGAAATCTACTTATAGTTTTGTAGATACCTTTGCAAAGAGTGTGGGGAAATATTGATTAATTGAGCTGATATAATATTTATTCAATTTGCTGTAACAGTTACCAATCGCCCCTCCTCCTTTTTGTTAATGAGAATTAGCATTCCCACGCAAGAACGATAATATTGTGATGAAGATCGTATGGGCGTATTGAATACGCCCATTTATTTAAAGTTCAATGTTTTATGACTTATTTTATAAGGGCGTATGCAATAGAGACTTTGAAAGTATTATGAATTTAGCTTCCCCCTTTGTAAAAGGGGGATCGAGGGGGATTTTATTAAGTCATAGGTTATCGATATTTAATAATAATTTTTTAATAGATCAAATTTCCCCTAACCCCTCTTTGCTAAAGAGGGGAATAAAAAGCATACTTTCATAGTCTCAATACGCCCCTACGGTGTTTTTTATCGTTTCCACGCTGATTAGAAATTTATGTAGATACAGGGAGGATTGATTACTTACCCTGCAAAAAACTTAATCCTTATCAACAATCGGCACTGGCAAAAACTGTGACCATTTAACTTCACCACCGGCCTGATCTCTGGTGGGTAAGGCTTTGTTATTCCAACCACCACCTAGGGCTTTAGCTAATTGTACCGCTGCGACTAAGCGTTGGCTTTGTAGATTAACTGCGGTGATGTCATTTGAAAGCGCTGTGGTTTGATTAACGATGACATTTAAATAACTGACCGTACCGGCTTGATATTGGTTAGTGGTAAGTTCTAAGGCTTTATGCGCTGAGGCAACGGCTTTATTTTGGCTTGCTACTTCTTCTTCTAAAATACGTAATGCGGCTAGATTATCTTCTACTTGCTGAAAGCTCACTAACACCGCCTGCCTATAACCTGCAACACTAGCATCATAAACATCTATCGCTTGTTGCAATTGAGCACTACGAGCTCCGCCATCAAATAATGGGATTGCCAATGCTGCTGGGCCCAAAGCCCAATAACGTGCGCCCGTCGTCATCAAATTACTAAGAATATTAGCCTGTTGACCATTAGAAACGGCTAGATTTAAATTAGGAAAGTAGGCTGCTTTGGCAACTCCAATTTGAGCATTGGCAGCGGCAGCCGCGCGTTCAGCCGCTGCCACATCCGGTCTGCGCTCTAATAATTGTGAAGGTAAACTGGCGGGTATCGATGGAATAGCCACATTAAAAGGGACGACTTCAATAGACAATTCTGCTGGTGCTTTACCGATTAATACCGCAATCGCATGTTCGAGTTGAACTCTTACTATGCCTAAATTAATCATTTGTGCGCGGGTAGATTCAAGCTGAGTTTCCGCTGAGACGAGATCTGATTTAGCAGCCACGCCAGCGATATAACGATTTTTGGTAATCTGCAAGGATTTATCATAAGCATTCAAAGTATCATTCATCAGCTTTATTTGTGCATCTAAAGCTCGCAATTGAAAGTAACTTTGTGCCAAGGCTGCTTGCGAGTTCAAGCGCAAAGCTTGCAAATTAGCAGCACTAGCCTGAGCGCTATCTTCACTAGACTCGACTTGTCTACGGACACTGCCCCATAAATCAGGCGCCCAAGCCGCACTAACAACTGTGCCGAATAAATATTTAACACCATTAACCGCGACGCTCTGTCCACTCGCCGCACGAAAACGATTCATAGTGGCTGACGCTTGTGCGGTAGGAAAGTAAGCCGCGGCGGCACCTTGCACCATAGTCTGTGCTTGTTTGTATTGTGCCTCGGCCTGAATAATAGACTGATTAGCCTTATTGACCTGCGCCTCTAATTCACTAAGCTTGGCATCATGAAAGATTTCCCACCAATGATCGGGTAACACGTCATCTTGGGGTTGGGCTTGCTTCCAGTCTTTAAGTTCTTTGTAGCTTTCAGGAATAGCGGTGGTAGGTAGCACATAGTCAGGGCCTACGGTGCAGGCACTCAGCATTAATAAAGCACACGCTATCAATAAGCGAAATAAACAAGCAGTCATAGGGCGTTTAACGAAGTTTAAGTTCATAGGTGATATTAAAGACTGTCTATAGGGCTAGATAACGGTTTGAGATTATGACGATTTAAATGCTGCCTAAACCAAGTTTGCAAACGATCTAAATAAATATACACGATGGGCGTGGTATATAGCGTTAACAACTGACTCAATAATAAACCACCCACAATGGCAATGCCTAAAGGTTTACGTAACTCTGCGCCATAACCAGTACCTAAAGCCAAAGGTAGGGCCGCTAATAAAGCGGCAAAGGTGGTCATCATAATAGGACGAAAACGCATGGCACAAGCTGTGAAAATTGCTTTTTCAGGTGCCATGCCTAAAGTACGCTCAGCATGTAAAGCAAAATCGATCATCATAATGGCATTCTTTTTAACGATACCGATCAGTAAAATAACCCCGATCATCGCGATAATACTAAAATCGGTCTCACACAATAACAACGCTAAAATAGCACCTACACCCGCAGAAGGCAGAGTCGATAATATCGTTAAAGGATGTACATAACTTTCGTACAAAATACCTAACACAATATAGATAGAGATTATGGCCGCCAATATCAGCCAAGGCTGATTCTTTAAAGATTGTTGAAAGGCTTTAGCCGTACCCTGAAAACTGCCATGCATGGAAGATGGCACACCCAAATTAGACATGGTTTCAGTAATAATTTCTGTAGCCAACGATAAAGACACACCCGGCTTAAGATTAAACGACAGCGTACCGGTAGGGAATTGACCTTGATGGTTAACCGACAAAGGTGTATTAGTCACTCCGTAACGCGTAAAGGCAGATAAAGGTACTTGTCCACCTGTTGTAGCCGATGGAATTGGAGGCACATTGACATAAATATTTTTTAATGCCTCTGAGTTTTGAGAGTACTCAGGCGCGACTTCCATAATTACATGATATTGATTGAGAGGATTATAAATCACAGACACTTGCCGCTGTCCAAAGGCACTATTCAGTGTCGCATCAATCAAAGCGGGACTAACCCCCAATTGCGCTGCCGTTATACGATCTATTTGTAACTCAATTTGCTGGCCTTTATCTTGCTGATTGGTATTAACATCTACCAATTCAGGACACTGGGACAACGCACTGATAATCTTGGGCATCCAAGTACGTAAATCAGCTAATTGATCGGCTTGCAGGGCATATTCAAACAAGGCCGAAGAGCCCCGCGCACCAATACGCAAATCTTGCGGTGGCTGTAAAATCAATCTTGCGCCGGGTTCATCTGATAATTTATGGCGTAAGCGCTTCATCAAGTCATTTACATTCAGTTTGCGCTCTTCTAAGGGCTTGAGGGTGGCGAACATGATGCCACTATTACTATCACGCTGCCCGCCCGTAAAACCGATCACCGTTGAGACCTCAGGATCTTGAGCTAAGATATCGACAAAATCCGCCAATTTTTGACGCATAGCTTGCGATGAAATACTTTGATCGGCCTGAATAACACCTGACAACCTGCCCGTATCCTGCACAGGAAAGAAACCTTTAGGCACGATAGAATACAGATAAAAGTTAAACCCAATCGTCGCCAAAAGTAATAACATCATCAAGCGACGATGCCTTAAAGCCCAATGCAAACTCTGCTCATAACCAGATTGTAAACTCTTAAGCCATCTTTCTATGGTCTGAAAAAAGTTGCTATGAGAGGCTTCCTGAACGGGCTTTAGCCACAAAGCACATAACATCGGTGTAGTGGTTAAAGAAATTACCAGAGACACCAAAACCGCCGCAGATAGTGTCACGGCAAACTCTTGAAATAAGCGCCCCACGATACCGCCCATAAGTAAAATAGGAATGAATACGGCTATCAACGATAGACTCATAGTCAACACAGTAAAACTCACTTCACCCGCACCTTTAATGGCGGCCTCATGCGGTGACATGCCCTGCTCTATATGGCGTTCAGTATTTTCTAAAACCACAATGGCATCATCAACCACAAAACCCGTTGCAATAGTCAGTGCCATTAAGGACAGATTATCCAAACTGTAATGGAATAAATACATCACACCGAATGTACCTATTAAAGACACGGGGACGGTAATAATAGGAATCAACGCTGAACGTAAATTACCCAAAAATAACAACACCACGGCGATAACTAACACAACTGAAATGAATAGACTCATTTCCACTTCATGCAAAGAGGCGCGTATGGTGATGGATCTATCCAGCACTACCGATAAATTAATAGCTGTGGGAATAGACGCTTGTAGTTGCGGCAACACGGCCTTTATCTTATCAACCGTTTCGATAATATTAGCGCCCGCTTGTTTATTCAGTATCAATAGCACTGAAGTCTTACCGTCTTTGAGTCCTGATGCGCGAACATCTTCTACCGAATCAACAACCGACGCTAAATCCGATAAATGCACGGGACTGCCATTACGATAAGCGACTATTAAGGGTAGATAATCTGCCGCTGTTTTCGCTTGGTCATTGGCATAAATCAACCAATTATGCTCGGCATCTTCTAGGGCACCTTTGGGTTGATTGACATTGGTCGCCGCGATTGCGGAGCGTATCGCTTCAAACCCTATACTATATTTAGTCAAGGCATTAGGATTCAGTTCAATTCTAACCGCAGGTAAGGAACTGCCTCCGATATTGACTTGGCCTATACCCTGAATCTGAGAAATCCGCTGCGCCAAAACAGTCGAAGCGGCATCATATAATTGGCCGCGAGTCATGGTGTCAGAAGTCAATGCCAAGATCATAATCGGCGAATCCGCTGGATTCACTTTCTTATAACTAGGTCTGCTGGGCATATTGCTAGGCAATAAGCGCATCGCGGCATTAATGGCGGCTTGTACATCTCTGGCCGCGCCATCAATATCGCGCTCCAAATCAAATTGTAAGGTAATGCTAGTGCTGCCTACTGAACTAGATGAGGTAATTTCCGAGATGCCCGCAATGTGTCCTAAAGCTCGTTCTAAGGGCGTTGCCACCGCAGTACCCATGGTTTCTGGACTCGCGCCAGGTAAAGACGCTTGCACTGAAATAGTCGGAAAATCAACTTGGGGTAACGGTGCAACAGGTAATTGAAAAAATGCAATGATACCTGCCAGCGTAACCGCCACAGTTAGCAATGTGGTCGCAACCGGACGATAAATAAAATAAGCCGACAGGCTCATGCGATATCCTTATTGATAGCCGCTGATATTGTCTTTCCTGACCAGTGCTGACTTAAGCGATCAAAAGCAAGATATATCACTGGCGTAGTAAACAAGGTCAACAATTGACTCACGATTAAACCGCCCACCATAGTAATACCTAAAGGATGACGTAGCTCTGAACCCACGCCTGTGCCCAGCATCAAGGGCAATGCACTCAATAAAGCCGCCATCGTGGTCATCATGATAGGTCTAAATCTTAACAAACAAGCCTGATAGATAGCCTCTTTCGCTGATTTACCTTGATTGCGTTCTGCATCCAAAGCAAAGTCGATCATCATAATGGCATTCTTCTTAACAATACCGATCAGTAAAATAATGCCAATAATGCCTATAATTCCTAAATCATTTTTAGACAATAACAACGCCAATAAGGCACCGACACCGGCTGAAGGCAAAGTTGAAAGAATAGTCACTGGATGGATATAGCTTTCATATAGCACACCCAAGACGATATAAACTGTCACAATAGCCGCCAATATTAACCAGAGCGTACTCATCAAAGAAGCACTAAATGCTGAAGTAGTGCCTTGATAATCAGCTTGCACACTGATAGGCAAACCAATTTGTTGTTTAGTTTTTTCGATAGCGGCAATGGCATCACCCAATGAAATACCCTCTGCCAAATTAAAAGACAACGTAGTCGCGGGGAATTGATCTAAATGCTGAGTCACTAAAGGCGTGCTTTGTTCAGTCACCGTCACTAAAGCCGATAACGGTACTTGAATGCCGGTAGAGGTTGGAATACGCAAAGCTTTTAAATCATCTAAACTTTGACGATATTCTGGCTTAACTTCCAACACCACTCTATATTGATTCGATTGGGTAAAAATAGTCGATACCAAGCGCTGACCATAAGCATCGTATAAGGCATTATCAATCGCGGCAATGCTAATACCATAGCGACTAGCAGTACTGCGATCGATAACCACATTAGCTTGCAAACCTTGATCTTGCAGATCAGAAGTCACATTGGCAAATTCTGGCAACGTTGCCAATTCAGCCACTAATTTAGCCGTCCACTGACTTAAAACCTCCCTATCGGCTGCTTGCAAAGTCATTTGATATTGATTCCGACTGACCCGATTTTCGATCGTTAAATCCTGCACGGGTTGTAAATACAGTGAGATACCTTCTACATCAACCAATGCTGTTTGTAATCTGCGAATAATATCCATCACTTTAATGCCTCGCTCCGCCAGCGGCTTTAAGGTAATAGTCACTCGCCCTGCATTTAAAGTAGGGTTTGCGCCATCAACACCAATAAACGATGACACACTTTCTACCGCCGGGTCTTCCAATATCACCTTACTTAAAGCTTGCTGACGTTCAGACATGGCGCTAAAGGAGATGTTTTGTGGTGCCTCAGAAATACCTTGTATGACACCAGTATCTTGAATAGGAAAAAAACCTTTAGGCACTAACACATACAGCAATACTGTTAAAGCCATCGTTATGACTGCAACGACTAAGGTCGCACGTTGATGTTCTAAGACCCAATCAAGCCGTTTAGCGTAAAACGTAGTCATGCCATCTAAAAATTGGCCACTCACTCTATAAAAGCGATCTTTCTGTTGATTATGATGTGAGCGCAACATTTTTGCGCACATCATCGGAGTTAAGGTCAGCGAGATGATAGCTGAAATTAATATCGCCACCGCAAGGGTAATCGCAAATTCACGAAATAAACGCCCGACTACATCACCCATAAATAATAAGGGGATCAGTACCGCAATCAGCGAAAAGGTCAGTGAAATAATAGTAAAAGCAATTTGCTCAGAGCCTTTAAGCGCGGCGTTTAAGGGCGATTCACCTTTTTCTATGTAACGAGTAATATTTTCAATCACCACTATGGCATCATCAACCACAAATCCTGCGGCAATAGTCAGCGCCATCAAGGTTAAATTATTAATACTAAAGCCCGCCAAATACATAACCGCAAAAGTACCAATTAATGATAAAGGCACCACAACGCCAGGTATAGCAGTCGCATAAAAATTACGCAAAAATAGGAAGATCACCAAGATCACCAAGGCGAGCGCCAACAGCAATTCGGTTTGCACATCATCGACTGAAGCGCGAATAGTCGTGGTACGATCTGTTAATAAACTAACCTCCAAACCACTGGGTAAGGATTCTTGCAATTTGGGCAGCAGCTCTTTAATTCTGTCGACCACCTCAATGACATTAGTGCCAGGTTGACGCTGAATATTAACAATCACCGCTGCAGTACCATTCGCCCAAGCCGCTAATCTAATATTTTCAGCATCATTACTCGCTTCTGCCACATCCGACAACAACACCGGCCGACCACTGCGATAAGCGATCACTAAGGCACTATAATCTGACGCTGAACGAATTTGATCATTAGCATCAATAATAGCCGAACGTGTCGCGCCATCGAACATGCCTTTAGGTTGATTAACGTTGGCATTAGTTATTGCCGCCCGCAAATCTTCCATACTAAGGCCATAGGCCGCCATGGCTGAAGGGTTAGCTTGAATACGTACAGCAGGTCTTTGACCTCCGCTGATAGTCACCAACCCTACCCCTGATAATTGCGATAACTTCTGCGCTAATCGTGTTTCAACCAAATCTTCCACTTTGGTCAATGGCATTATTTTTGAACTAACCGCCAGCGTGATTATGGGCGCATCGGCAGGATTAATTTTGCTATACACCGGTGGCATAGGCAGATCATTAGGCAAATAATTAGTAGCCGCATTGATAGCGGCTTGCACTTCTTGCTCGGCAATATCCAAACTTAAGTTCAAATTAAACTGCAGTGTAATCACCGAAGCCCCTCCTGAACTCGATGAGGACATTTGATTTAAGCCCGGTAATTGCCCAAGTTGACGCTCTAAAGGTGAAGTCACCAAAGAAGCCATCACTTCTTGGCTGGCGCCAGGGTATAAAGTCACAACTTGTATGGTGGGATAATCGACCTGAGGCAAGGCTGAAATTGGCAGTTCGCGATAACCTAAGATGCCAACCAGCAATAAAGCCAGCATCAATAAAGAAGTGGCGACCGGGCGTAAGATAAAGAGCTTAGAAGGATTCATTAAAAAATTATCCTATATTTAATGAAATTATCGTTTCCACTCGGAGTGTCACTGCCCATAGTTAAGAAATATTGGCATAAAATCATTATGCGGTGCATTTTAAAAATCCCCCTCAGTCCCCCTTTTACAAAGGGGGAAGCTCTTCTTTTCTCAAGCTCAGCGAATAAAGCGAAGAACGTGCTAATTCCCCCCCTTTGAAAAAGGGGGGCTAGAGGGGTTTTATCAACATAACCCATTACATTATTTATCCACCCTACAAAATTACCATCGAGGCGCCTTTGCTTTGGATACTTTCTAAAAGCTGAGCAAAAAAAAGTATCTCGCCCTCGGGTGCGATTACCCGATTCAAAAGTCGTCGCGATAGCGACCGCATTTTTAGTAGTGACGTGGATCGAGCTATTTTGTCGGGTTACGCTATCGCTAACTCGACCTACATAAAAGTTTGACTTAATGGCAGTGACGCTCTGCGTCCTTGTAATTAATTCGCTAGTAGAGGCTAACTTAATCACTCGCTATGTTCCTTTTTTCTGCCTTTACCCTGATGACTACCCTTACCAGCAACAGGAGTCGATAGGTCTTTGTTAGCTTTACTTTCCTTAGTGATCAGCTTAACTTTGCTGCCTTCACGTAATTTATCAGCGCCATCAATAACCACTTGTTCCCCTGGTTTTAAGCCCGTCTCTACCGCTACTTTTTCACCTTCAACTGGCCCTAAAGTAATAGGTCGTACTGTCACCGTCTGATCTTCTTGAACGACATAAGCAAAAGTACCCATAATGCCACGTTGAATCGCGGCTGTGGGCATAATGGTTACAGCATGCAAAGTATCCATTTGCATTTTGATATTAACGAACTGATTAGAAAATAGGGCATTATCCTCATTCGCAAACTGCCCTTTAAGCTTAACCGTTCCGGTGCTGGTATCAATCTGATTATCCACTGCCCAAAGTTGACCTTGCGCCAATAAATTTTGACCTCTGCGATCAAAAGCCTCAACCGGCAGGACTTCACCTGAACGATATTTCTTCATCACCGAACGAACCCTATCTTCAGGTAAGGTAAAAATGACCGAGATAGGCTGAATTTGAGTAATAACCACCAAACCATTGGCATCATTAGCATGAACGATATTACCCTGATCGACTAAGCGTAAGCCTAAACGACCGGTAATCGGTGAAGTAATTCGGGTGTATAAGAGTTGCAGCTTGGCATTTGCCACCAAACCCTTATCTATTTCTATAATACCCTTATCTTGATTGATTAAGGCTTCTTGAGTAACCATCTGTTGAGCGGCAATAGAATCTTGCTCTAATAAAGTTTTATAACGAACTAAATCTATTTGGGCATTTTTAAGCAAGGCCTCATCACGTTGCAACTGCCCTTCTGCCTGCATCAATAAAGCTTGATAAGGACGAGGATCAATTTCTGCCAATAAATCGCCTTCTTTAACCATCTGACCTTCAGTAAAAGCCACTTTCATGAGCTGACCATCAACCCTAGGTTTTACCGTCACCGTTCGTAGCGGTGTGACTGTACCTAGGCCATTCAGATAAACGGGGAAATCAGCCTGGGTAGTTGTTTCTATGGCGACGGCAATGGGCGCATCAGCCTCACTTCTTCCATGCTTACCTTCACCATGATCTCGCTTACCCTCAGACTGTTGACTTTGATGATCTGGAGTTTCAGTAGGCTGTTTATAATAATAAACAGCTGCAATAACAGCGACTAAAGCCAAAATTCCGATGACGATTAACTTTTTACGTTTAGGCCTAGTCGGCATTAATTGTGTTTGATTCTCTGAGCTCATGAGGATAACTTAGGTTAGATGTTGAGAACGGATTGCGTGTATGCCAGCTAATGAAAATTGCACGACATGATCAGCAAAGGCTTTGCTGTCAGTCAAATCACCGGGGTAATTAGGGAAATTTTTAGCACTTTGCATATGTTTTAAACGTAATAACTGAAAACACTGACCCATAATACTGTTATGGCAATATTGAATACGCTGTTCGGTAGCCGCTTGACCTAAACATTCTTCTAATAAAGCCAACATTTTCAAGCGCTGTGGATTAATTTCTTTTTCCAATATATCAGCCAATAAGCTGGTAGGCTGTGCCATTTCTTTGTTAATAATGGCAAATGAATAGGAGTTTTCATCCGTTACCCGACCTATAAACGAACGAATTCTTCCTTCTAGCCGCTGTTCAGCTGGCGCATCATCAGCAACCCCGCCATCGGAAGGATAAAGATTAAGCTCCTGATTAAACGCATAACGCCAAGCTTCCAGATACAGAGTTTCTTTATCACCAAAATGATAATTAACCGAAGCAATATTAGTTTCTGCTTGCTCACAAATATCAGCAATCGTCGATTCTTGAAAGCCTTGCTCTGCAAAAATTCGACTCGCTGCATTCAATAAGCGTTCTCGGGTTTTACCCGACTTTGTTTTCATAGTATTAATGCCTAGTAATTGGCTATCTTAATTAATATTGACCAGCAACTGTAGGCCGGGATAAGACTTTACGAGCGTAAGCGAGTAAAGCATTTGCGGCCTACGCACTGATCGAACTGCCGGAAACGCCGCTAACCGCTGCGCTAGCATGGCCTTATTCCAGCCTACAGATGCTTAACTGTAAAAGTATTATGATTTTAGCTTTCCCCTTTATAAATATAGGTATCTACATAAGTTTCTTATCGGCGTGGAAACGATAAAAATCACCGTAGGGGCGTATTGCATACGCCCAACATTGAAAGTCTATAGGTTATAGGGCTTATTTTATAAGGGCGTATGCAAT
>CAIZMK010000046.1 GCA_903934035.1 uncultured Methylococcaceae bacterium | reverse complement strand
CCTACATTACGATCGGCCTATAGATTACGATTGACATCTACTTAATGGCATCTTTCCCTAGCAGAGCGTAGTAACGAAAAGTGTGTGTATAAACCAGTAATTTAATCATTAAAACATTGCGTAGCGTTCCGCCTAAAGCCCCCCAACAATGCTTTAAGTAATTATTTTTGATACCGGCACACAAAACTCTGAAATACCATCCGCTGTAATGATAGCAAAACGAAATGAAACAAGTGTGCCAGGAACAAAACCTGAAACTTCAAAGTTCGCTACAGTAGTGATACCTTCCTGCTTCCAATCACTATCAAGAGGTGAAGGTTTTGTTGTAGATTGCCATAGATAAGCGCATGATTTCTCTGAGGCTTTTGCGGCATATTTAACATCACCGGGATGCGGCCCACTAGAAATTGTTAAAATTGGTTTAGGCACTGGCGGGCTATTTTTAGATTGATTAAAGCCACTACTAGAAATTTTAGTATCATCTCCATTAGCCGTTTGATTGACATAGCTCGCTAAAATACGAAACGCATCATCAGCTATCACTTCTTTGTCGCGCATATTAGCCGTTGACGTATGTCCACCATCTACAGCCGCTAAAACAGCAACTTCTAAATTAGTGACCGTGAGTAAAGCATCTACCAAGGAAATATAAGGTGTTGGAAAATATGGATTATTAGTTAATTTTTCAATGACATTCTTATAAAATAACAGTTTAAAGGCTATTGCAAGTTTAATAAAATCGACTAATACTCTAGGTTTTTTCATAATTATTTCCTTTGCTTAATTAAATAATGACTTGAGGTAAGGCTAGAGTGTATTGGCTATTCTAGTAAAATAAAAGAGCCGACTAAATTATAATCACCTACCATTAGCCAATAATTAGTAATTAATTATTAAGATCATGATTAACAAGGAAATAAGTTTTTTTAAAGTTTACAAATTTAATACAAATAAAAATAACACTAGGCATTAGCTGCCTTGTTTTTAGAATAGTTTTGATAAGCTCAATGGTTTTAACTGAGAAAGTTTTTTCCCCAGGAAAACTTTTGTGATCATCAAGATTACAATTAGAATCTTACTGACACTTTTAAGTGTAAGGCGAATTATTTTTAGAATTTAGACGAAACTTTTAGTTTTCAATCGAATTATTTTTGGAATTTAGAAGAAACCTTTAGTTATCGAACTGATTATTTTTGGAACTTAGAAGAAAATAATTATTTTTAACAAGATTATTTCTTTTACTTGAATGATTGCAAAAAGAATCCTCTATATTATTTTTGTCATGCTGTTGATTCTAATTATTTCAGCAAGATTACAATTGTTTAATTGTTAAAAACTTTAGCAATATTGATAGAACTTCTTTTTTCAGCAAGAAACTAATTATTTTCATAGGCGACTATTTTTATATACCATAACTTTTAAATGCCAAATGAAAGTTAAAAAACTCTAGTCAAGTTACGCAATAATTTAGCAACCTCCTCATGGAGCGCTCCGAATCCACCCTAAGGATTTATAAGACCTACGACCCTTTGATTGCAATTTGTTAGTTCTCGACTATCAATACAGGAATAGGAAAATTTGCAGGAACAAATGACAAAAATGTCCGATAATGTAGCTTTACCTTAGTATAGAATTCACAAAATGATTATCGTAGCAGTCGCCACAAAAAACGAAATATCTGAACAACAACTTCACGAGTTTAGTATCGCCAATCCTGAATTAGGTCAATTACATTATCTGGAAACGGGTATAGGTAAAGTCAATGCAACATTTTCTCTAACACGAAAAATCACTGAGTTGCCTATAGATGCTGTTATCAATCTAGGCACAGCCGGTACAACAATGCTAGAACTGCAAGGCAAGATAATCAATTCGACCAAGTTTTTCCAACGAGATATGGATGTGACTGCCTTAGGTGTACCGAAATACCACACACTATACGAAGATGTCACACATGAGACTGGAATACGAGTTCATGCATTTCAAGAGTATGACTGCTATACAGGCGACTCATTCCTGACTGATACGGGTGATGATATATTCCCAGTAATAGAGATGGAAGCGTATGCCATGGCGAAAGTATGCAGTAGATTGGGCATTCCATTTATAAGCTTGAAGTATATTAGCGATGCTGCAAATGAAGAAGCCTCCGAAACTTGGGTCAATAGTTTGACTCATGTTCAAACTAAACTGCTGGATACATTATATAAAGCACTTGATACTATAAAGGCTTAAGTAAGTAGCGGGTGAAGCCTTATTGCAGCTTTACTGCAAGATCAAAAGTGTCAATATTATGAGTCAATAGATCACCCTAAAAATGGTAAGCTAATTAGACCGTGAAAGTATTTTCATTTTTGGCTTCCCCCTTT
>CAIZMK010000045.1 GCA_903934035.1 uncultured Methylococcaceae bacterium | reverse complement strand
GGCAAAGCATTTACATCAGGCGCATCCTTATGAGGACTAAAAGGTGAAGTAGCAGGTAAATAAACCAATTTTTCTGTAAATTGATCTTTAAACGGATCTTGGGGCAAAAAGAATTTATCCGCTATATAATAATCCATAGCCTTTAAACCCGTAGTTCCAGGATAGCCCATCCAACTTGCTTGAATTGGAGCAGGTTTTCTGGCGAACATTGGCAATAGATTTCTGGCAGTGTGCCCTGAAAGATCAATGAGTATATCAATGCCATCAGCACGGATTTTATCGGTCAGTTTTGATGTCGTAAATCCAACAACTGATGTCCAATAAGAAAAATAGTCCTTTAGCCTTAAACTCACCTTATCTGTTTTTACATGATTGTAATATGCATGCAGAGATAAAGATGAGTTTTCAGATAAATGTATCAACAATGGTTCTAGAAAAGACGCTAACGCATGATCAAAAAAATCTCCAGACACAAAGCCAATTTGCAAGCAACGCTGTGGATTTTTATCTTGGCTATGTGGGTGCCAATGATTCCGTAATGGCGCTTCAAATTGTTCAGCATAGCGAAGATGCTCATTAAACAAAGCAGTAACATCCAAGGTTGAATTCATAGCTGAAAAATACAACCAATTACTAAACACATCGGCTTTATCAGGATTAATTGCGAGGGATTTTTTAAAAAAATCGTTATTAGGGCGACCTAAATTTGATGAAATGACACCTAAGCTATTATAGGCATAGGCATGATTTGGGTTATATTTTATCGCCATAAGAAAGCTAGCTTCAGCTTCCTCTAAACGTTTCATGTCAAAAAGTACTAGCCCTAAATTATTATGAGCTTCTACAAATTCATCGTCTATTTGCAGTGCTTGCTTACAGCTATCCTCTGCTTCTTCTAGCCTACCCAAATATCTATAGTGCAGACCTAACGTGCTATGTGTTTTAGCATCATTCGGTTTCAGTATAGATAACATAATCAAAGGTGCTAAAGCCTCTTCAAATCTTCCTAACTCCTTCAACATATTAGCTAAAATTTCCCAGCCCACTACTTGCATAGGAAAGCGCATCGCTAATGATTGTGCAAGCTCTACAGCTTCTTCAAAATTTCCCTGATTAATAATAGTCATTAAAGTAGTTAGTTCTTGAGCCCTGGGCTCTAAACCAAACTGTTTAGTCCTTGCAACTTTTACTTTTAAATTTTTACGATTTTTTGGGCTTTTCATATATGGCTGAATATGATTAAAAGTGCGAGAAATTAATAATAATTTTTATTTATCAAATTAAAGTAATACGCAATAATAAAGCAACAGTTTATCGGCTATTCTGATTATCGGCTATTCTGAATATAGTTAAGTTAAAGCATCCCATTGCTCTATTACTTTAAACATTTTTTACAACTTTCAGGGCTTTTATGAAAGCTTTGTAACTTAATAAGCTTAGCTTAATAAATTAAGATTTGGAAAAACATTAACCAATATTTGACAGGATGTGCTAAACGATAGTGAAGCTCATCGACTTGGGTGATGATGCGCTTCACTATCGTTCAGCACATTCTAATAGATCTGTATTAAAGAATTCACTAATCAACAAAGTCTATTTTTAAATACGAGGAATAAAGATTGTTTTAAATAAGATAGTAATAGTAAGATCGTAAAGTTTAATTTAATCAAACATTAGTTATAGACTAAAGCATGAAGCTTTTATTCTTTAGCTTCTACGTTGTAAGGCCCGATTACCGTTTTTAAAGAAGCAATAACTATTTCCAAATAATCCATGTTATTAGTCTGAATAGCGCCATTAATAATTTGTATGCTGTTACTAAAAATACCCTTCAGTAAAGTCCTATGCTGTGAATTGAGCTTTTCATTAAGATTTTCTTGTATCCAACCTAATCCATCACAGACTTCTATCAATTTAATGTGCGCATCTACGGCAGAAAAATGATTTTTTTGGATAAGCTGTAGAATCATAATCACTGACTCATACCATTTTTTTTCAAAATAAGCGCCATAAACATGTTCATTAACATCATTATAAGCGTTTAAGGGATTTTTTTTATTCATAATTCACCGAAAAAAAAGGGAGGCTTACGCCCCCCCCTTAACATAGTATTATCTAAAGATAGTTAATACAGATTGTGCCTCTTGATTCATTTGATTAATCAAATAATAATTCATAGACTGTTGATTATTTGCATTTTGCAGATCCATTTGTAATTGGGCAGCATCAGGCTTTTGAATTGAATCAATAGTGTTTTGTAAATTACTTGAAATAGATGAATTAAGTGTATCTTTTGAACTTAAAGACACTTGATCAGCAGCAACACCTGATTGATAAGCAGAGACACTACTTAATGCACTTTTCAAAGCAGAAATAGCAGAAGCAGCACCACTTACAGAACTAATATCTGAACCATCAATACTTAAAGATGTTGCATCAGCAGAATGTGCATGTATTACAGTTGCATCAGTAGTGTCTAAGCCAGTTTGTATAGAAAGATCAGTAGCTGAAGCACCTAATAAACCTGAGCCATCAATCAGAGTATTTTCTGCAGTGTTTGATAATTGGGTTAACAATCCTGTAAAAGTATCATTTAACTTAGTTCTATCATCATCGGTCATAGTTGGACTATTAGCTTTATTAGCCAACTCTTGCATTTGAGTTATCAAACTAGCAATAGATTTCAAACCTGTTGATGCAACACTCAATACATTTTGTGCTTTATTAATATTGTTATGCGCAGCATTAAAACTTGCTACCTGAGAATTTAGACGAGTTACTACCCCTTGTTGCGCAGGATCAAGAATTTTTTGGTTAGTACTTAGCTGAGTTTGTATGCTAGTTATTAGGCTAGAATTGTTACCTAAAGAACCTAGTATATTAGATGCAGCATTTGAAGAACCAGCTGTTAATGGATTCATTTTATTATTCCTTTTAGTTTGATTAATTATCGAGTTACCCAACGTGGTGTAACTAACTAAAAGCAGATGCGGACTGTAACGTAGACAGTTTCGACATCACTCTTTACTACTATTTTGTACGCTTTGCGTAATTGCTGGTCATTGACCACGGTCATACTTTACCTGCTTATTAAAAAAACAAAAGGGCAATAAGAAGGCATTTTTAGGTTTTATTATACCGATAGCAGAATACTTATTGAAGACTTGTTAAACACAATGATAAACCAATATTTTAAGAGTATTTTTGTGGGAGAGACTTTAGCCTTGAATATGAGACTAAAACCTCTCCGTGATCATATAAAAATAATGATTTACAAAAGTTTTTGCGTTATTTTCATATTACTTTCACAGCCTCTTTCGTTTAGCACAAACTATAGCAATGAGGTCTTAAATTAATCGAGCAGGATGGCTAGAGGTGATAACCAAAACCCATCGCTATATGATATTGATCAACCTCATTTACATTTAGCACATAACATAGTTCTGCGCAGGGAATCAATAAACAATCTATAACTGTCGAACTAAGGCAACATATAATAATAATAAAAAAATATTTTTTAGGATGTGTTGATGATTTTTATTATAGGAATTTGCTAATCAGCATTGGCTTTAAAAGAAATCCTAGGGGGCACAGGTATCTACACAAGCAATAATCCCTTGCAGGGTAAGCATAGCGTGGACTGCCTAGATTTCAAAAACGAGCATCTTGTGGGGGCGACAGATTCACCCAGTTCATTCGTTTGTTAAAACGTGGCGAATCTGCCGACCCTACAGTCTATTTCAGCAGTTTATGTATACTGCCCGAATGATACAGCTTTTTACTTGTGTAGATACCTATGCCTAGGAGGCTAGTTGTAACAACGAAGTGCATTAAATAAGATATTTCAGAAATTTCCGTAGGGGGCCAAGGGCTATCATCCAAGCACCCTACGGAACCTATGATTGTCTAGAT
>CAIZMK010000044.1 GCA_903934035.1 uncultured Methylococcaceae bacterium | reverse complement strand
GTATTGATAGATATTCAAATAATTCGCTGCGTTGTTCTTGTAGGCCAGCACTCCAGTCTAAAATCCAGAGTAATAATAAAATGCCGAAAGTTCCCATGGCGGCAACCGTAGGGTGACTTGCTAGTGTGGACATATAAAGTCCGGTTGCGGTATAGGCGCTGACTAAAAATAGTAGCGCGATGATATTGGCTATTAATTTACCGTTATCTAAACTGCCACCGCTGAGTAATGATAGCGGCATTAGGGTAATCATTAACACCGCGAGTCCTAATAAGCTCAATAAGCCTAAGTATTTACCTAGAATAATGTCGACATTAGACACTGGGGCAGAGAGCAGTAATGACAATGTTTTATGTCTACGTTCTTCGCAAATCAAACGCATGGTTAATAACGGCGTAATTAATAATAAGATGATGCCAGCATTGCTGTACAAAGGTGTTATTACTATGTCAGTTAAGCCTAAAGCGCCGTCAATCGTCGCTAATTTAGGTTGTAATAAATTGAAGGTTTCAACTTGGGTCAAGAATATATAAGCCAGTATAGTTTGTAATACAGCCAATAGCGTCCAAGCCAATGGCGATAAAAATAGTGACTTAAACTCTCGGGTGGCAATGGTTAAGATCATGCTCATCAGTGATTATGTTGAGTTAAAGTAATAAAAATATCTTCCATTGAGCGTTTAATGGGGGTGAATTCTTGCAGTTCCCAGCCATGGGAGATAATGGTTTCGATGAGGCGTTGAGTCGGGTTTTCATGTAAGCGATAAGTGATTTTAAGTTGCTGATCAGAAATCGCTTCAATGCCAAGTACGCCATCATGCGCACTTAAAACAGCCAAGTCTGGCTTTAAGCGGGTGCTGATTAATATGCTAGCTGTATCCATTTGCTGGTTAAGGCCGTCTATGCTTTCTTTTAAAATCAATTGACCTTGATGAATGATTTGTACGTGTGTACACACCGCTTGTACTTCGCTCAGAGTATGAGTAGAAAGGATAATGCCGTGATCATGACCCAGTTCAAGAATTAAGTCACGAATCTCTCTAATTTGTAACGGATCTAAACCCACTGTAGGTTCGTCCAATATGATAACGTCAGGATTATGTATGATGGCTTGTGCAATGCCGATACGTTGTTGATAACCCTTAGAAAGATTAGCAATGAGTCGATTGGATACTGTCATCAAGCCGCAGCGTTCTTGAGCTTTAAGCACGGCCGAATTGGTAGATTTTTTAGGTATACCATGCAGTTGAGCGCAATAGTATAAAAACTCTTTTACGCTCAGGTCTTTATATAGCGGTGGCGTATCGGGTAAATAACCTAGGCTAAGTTTAGCGAGCTTAGCCTGGTCTTGTAAGTCATAACCATTAATCTCAATACGCCCTGAACTAGGTGCAAGATTGCCGCTCAGGATTTGCATGGTTGTGGTTTTGCCCGCGCCATTGGGACCCAGAAAGCCCAAAACGTCTCCTTGCGCTAAAGTAAAGCTTACATCATTGATGGCGCAGTGTTTTCCATAATAACGCGATAAATGCTCTGCGTTTATCAGTATTGACATTAGGGGCTTATAGTTGCTTTAGCAAGGTTTGTAATTCAGCTTGGATTTTTTTGCGGTAAAACAGAAACTTCCAGCGCGTGCCGCCACATTGTTTCCATAACAGTGCTGAGCGTATGCCGGCCAATAAACAAGCACGGATTTTATTAGCGATTTCAGGTCTCGATAAATAGGCTTGATCGCCATTGACCATAATTCTAGGTTGCAAGGTGCTAATCGTGTTTTGATAAATATCACCTAGATTAGCTAGTACATTTTCATGAAGTAAATCAAAGTGCTCAGTTTGTGCTTGCGCTCTAACAATGCCGGTGTTTATGGTTTTCAATAGGTCTTTACGGGTTTCTAGTTGGTGTTCTAAAAATACGATAGAAGCTGAATAACGCGCTTGTTGAGCGTTGGCGATTTTATAACCCGTCATTTGCATATCAAGTTGCTTCAAGCCTAGTTTAAGGCCATTTACGCTCCCACCATAAACGTCAAGAACACTCGCTGAATCTATTTTTAAGAGACTCGCAATGCTTGCTTGCATCGCTAGAGCATCAGCATTGCCTGTGCTGGCTAATTGTTCAACTAAAGCGGCAGCTTGGGCAATGCCGGCAAGGGCAAGGGTTTGATTAGTGATCGATTTTATTGACATAAATAATAGCAGCTTAGTTTTAAGGGTGAGTAGGTCAAGAATATAAAATGGCGTTCAATAGATCAATCTATTTTTAAAAGCCTTGGGTATATAGTTATAATTCGTTGCCCTTCTTGTATTAAAACCCCATCGCAGACTTCACTGCCCATAGTCAAGTATTTGTAGGGGCGATAGATTCGCCCTGTATTTTGGAACATTGGATTACTGGGCGAATTTGTCGCCCTTACAGTTAGAACGCTTTTTTTTTTATCCTTAATTGTGGGCAGTGACCCTAACCCTCCTCTTTGAGCATAGTTATCTACATAAATAATTGTTAGAATTTCCTCGCGAGAACGATAATATTGTGGTGAAGATCGTAGGGGCGTATT
>CAIZMK010000043.1 GCA_903934035.1 uncultured Methylococcaceae bacterium | reverse complement strand
TCTGTTAATTTGGCCGCTACCTTGGCTGCTGCCAAGTGCAGAGTGTTGTTAATTGATCTTGATGCCCAAGGTAATGCCGCGATGGGGTGTGGTATTGATAAACAGGAGGTTGAGTTTTCTAGTTATGATTTGTTGATGGAGGATGTGCCTGCTGCACAAGCTGTCGTTCATTTGCCAACTATTGGTTTTTCGGTAATATCAGGGAATTCTGATTTAACAGCCGCCGAAGTTAAATTAATTCATGCAGATCGTAAAGAGCAAAGGTTGGCTGATGCCTTGATGCCTATTAAATCAGACTATGATTACATTCTGATCGATTGTCCTCCATCACTCAATATGCTGACTTTGAACGCCATGGTGGCTGCGGATAGTTTATTGATTCCAATGCAATGCGAATACTACGCTTTAGAAGGTCTTTCGGCTTTAATGAGCACCTTGCAAAATATTCAAAGCTCTGTGAATCCAGATTTGCATTTGGAGGGTATTTTACGAACTATGTATGATGATAGAAATCGCTTAACAAAAGATGTGTCTGAGCAATTGATTCGCTATTTTGGTGATAAAGTCTTTAGAACTTGCATACCGAGAAATGTTCGTTTAGCCGAAGCTCCCAGTTATGGCTTACCAGTAATTAGTTATGATAAGTCTTCTCGTGGCTCATTGGCTTATATTGCTTTAGCTAATGAAATGATAGAAAGAAATAAATTATGAGTTTTAAGAATCGTGGCTTAGGGCGTGGCCTTGAGGCGCTCTTGGTTGATGTGTCAACTAATGAAGGAAAGCCTGAAGAGGTAAAGGTTGATCGCCCAGATGGGACGTTGAATGATGCTAAGCGGGTTGATGATTTAGTAGAGCCAGTTGAATTGGCTATTCACCAAGAATGTGCTGCTATTTTGGCAGAAGCTCTTGTTTTAAAAGAATTGATATATGAGATTGAGCAACAGCTTCGTGATTTTTAAAAACTGAACAATTTGTTCTAAAAACTGAAACCCAATAACTTGATAATCATGGCGCTGCAGCATCTTTGTCTAGCGAATGAGCATACATAAAGAGAAAAAATGTCTTTAAATAAACGTGGTTTAGGTCGTGGTCTTGATGCTTTATTAGGTGATGCGACCGTTAAAGAAGAAAAACATCAGTTACATCTGTTGCCGATAGAATATTTACAGCGAGGTAAATATCAGCCGCGCCAAGATATTAATCCAGAAAAGCTACAAGAACTCGCCGATTCTATTAAGGCGCAGGGTATTATTCAACCCATTATTGTCCGTCAGCTTGCTTATGAGAAATATGAAATAATTGCCGGTGAAAGGCGTTGGCGGGCTGCTCAATTAGCTGGTTTGACGCAAGTACCAATAGTCGTTAAGGAAATGGATGATCGCTCGGCTATGGCTGTTGCTTTGATTGAAAATATCCAGCGAGAAGATCTTAATCCCTTGGAAGAGGCTGAGGCCTTAAAAAGATTGCTAGAAGAGTTTGAGATGACGCATCAGCATATTGCCGATGCTGTAGGTAAATCTCGAACCACGGTCACAAATTTACTGCGCTTAATTGAATTGCATTCTGAAGTAAAAAAATTACTAGTTAATGGTCAGTTGGAAATGGGGCATGCGCGGGCATTATTATCATTAGATGGAGCTAAGCAAGTCGCTGCCGCTCATAGAGTCGTTAAAGAGGGCTTAACAGTAAGGGCAACGGAACGCTTGGTTAAAGATTTACATTCCGAGCCTAAAATTCAAAAGATTAAAGTCGTTGATAAAGATACTCTGCGCTTGCAAGAAAGTCTAACTGCTTGTTTAGGTGCAAAGGTTGTTATAGATCATAAAGAAAACGGTTCGGGAAAATTAGTTATCGCTTATACCAGCCTCGATGAGCTGGATGGCATTATTGGTCAATTTAAAGCATACGAAAGCTAGTTGATACTGCGTAAGTATTCTTTTTTATTTTCCCCTCTTTAGCCATAGGTATCTACAAAAGTAATGATCCCCAAAGAGTGAGCATAATAAGGACTGACTGGATTTCAAAAGTGAGCCATTTGTAGGGGCGACAGATTCGCCCAGTACCTTCGTATAATGAAACGTGGCGAATGAATTGGCCCCTACAAGTAAACTAGCAATCTAGTTGCTTTTAATGACGGTTGCGTAACTAATTTCCCAGGTATGTAAGTGTTTTAAACTGCGTTTAAGTGTTCGTGATCATAAAGGCGTGTTTTTTTCCAGCCAGCGAATTTATCATCATAAAATTGTATATCGTTATCGATAGAGAATTCATAGCAGCTTCTAAATAATTTTGCAGTACGGAAGGCATGTAATTCATCATCCGCTGTAACTTTATCGACATTGCCCACTTGGAATGTTTTATTTCTAGATTTGCCGTTACAGACCCAAAAGACGGTATAGCAAAGATAGTTTTTGTCTTTCCTATGGTCGTATTTAATGGTTCTTGATACCCCAGTAACGCCTGTGGTGGTTTTGTTTTTAGGCGGTTTGAGAAAGCGGGTTTTGCTGCCCTTTAAAACGACTAACATTTGGTCTCGCCAAGTGATTGCCGCATTTAGTGACTTTCCTTTGTTGCCCCATAACTTATGTGAAAAATAACGGCTTGTTTCTTTACCGCGCCTTACTATGCGCACCTGATAACCAAAAACATCTGGTTCGGTGATATGTTTGTTTTTTGCCATATAAATAATCCCCCTCGACAAGAATTATAGCATTGATTTAACAGCAAGGTTACGTCGCCAGAGCTTATAGTAACATCTAAAAAAAATACCTCACTGCTTTTATTTGGGACCCGTTTGTAATTATTGTAATCCCATGACTACAAATTATGGCAAATGTTTAAATAAAAGCAAGTTAAAAATAACAATACTAGACAATTCCCCACTATTTCGGTGTAGAATACACAACCAAACCACGGAAAGTGGTGGTGAGTGAAGTTCTAACCTTTTGCTTTTTAAATATTTTTGGAGACAATTAATGAGCGTTTTAGTCGGTAAACAAGCACCTGATTTTACAGTTCCTGCAGTACTTGGCGATGGTCAAATAGTCGATTCATTCAGTTTTTCGAAAGCGACTGAAGGCAAATACGCGGTTGTTTTTTTCTACCCATTAGATTTTACTTTCGTATGTCCAAGTGAACTAATTGCCTTAGATCATCGTGTTGATGATTTTAAAAGCCGTGGTGTTGAAGTTATTGCTGTTTCTATAGATTCACATTTTACACACAATGCATGGCGTAATACCCCTGTTAATCAAGGCGGTATTGGTCCTGTTCGTTACACCATGGCAGCTGATTTAACACATGCTATTGTTAAAGATTATGATGTTGAAGCTGATGGTGGCGTCGCTTATCGTGGTACTTTCTTGATTGATCGCAGTGGTGTTGTGCGTCACCAAGTGGTTAATGATTTACCATTAGGTCGTAACATGGATGAATTACTTCGTGTGGTTGATGCTTTACAATTCCACGAAGAGCATGGTGAAGTATGCCCAGCTGGTTGGACTAAAGGTGATGCGGGTATGAACGCAAGCCCTGCGGGCGTTGCTGAATACCTAGATAAAAATGCCGATAAATTGTAATTAAGTTTAGACTTAAGGTTCAGGGTTTTTAATTAAATACCTGAACCTTTTAGTCTTTTCGTTTAGGGGGCTTTATCTGAAGAGGCATCAGAAATCAGTTTCTTCCTAATGAAAAAAGCCGCCACGATAGCACAAAGTGCCGGTATTTGAACGAGTAAAAAAGTCATGGTTGCGCTTTTTGCAACGAGTCCTGCCAAAGCAGTAACGACTGTTAATTTAATGGCCCACCAAGTAATCCAATAACCTACTAATCCTATAATAGCCCATTTATAAGGCTGTTCACCTTGGCTCTTTGCCGATAAAAAAAACCAAACCAGTACTGCAATACCTGCAAGTTTAGCTAAAAACAACATGTTCACCCCCCTTGTTTATTATTATCTCGTTATACAATAGTCTTGATTCAGGCTAGCACATACTAGTCTTAGTGCAGCATGATATTCCATAATAGCTAATCATTACAGTATTTAACAACAGGAAAGCAGAGTGCTAAAGCCCGTTAAAATTATTTTGTCCGTCATTGCTGCTTTGTTATTGTTGATAGTGATTGCTATCTTTACGGTTTATTTTTTGATTGACCCGAATAATTACAAGCCAGAGATTGTCGCTGCAGTTAAGCAAAAAACCGGTAGAGAATTAAATTTAATCGGTGATTTAAAGCTATCGGTGTTTCCTTGGTTAGGTATTTCAACAGGCTCCATGACTTTGAGTAATAAGGCTGGTTTTCAAGATCAAAGCTTTGTAACTTTAGATGCCAGCGATATTAAACTTAATTTATTACCATTGCTAAGCAAAAAAATTGATGTAGATCATTTTGTTTTAAAAGGCTTGGTATTGAATCTTGAAAAGAATGCGCAAGGTGAAAATAATTGGGATAGTGTGCCGGCGATTAATGCAACAGAGCAAGCAGCATCGGCTATTAATAATAACGAGGAGCAGCTTGCAGTTAATAGCTTAGCTGTTTTAGCTTTGGGTGGAATAGCCATAGAAAATGCACAAATAAACTGGCGTGATCAAGCAACAAGCAAGTCGCTATTATTTAAAGACATTAATTTAAAGATCGACAGCTTTGCTTTTGATAAGCCAGTAGCACTAAATCTAACAGGCTTAGTTACAAAGCCTGTTAGCGGTTATAAAGCGGCTATACAATTCAGTTCTCAGTTTATTGTGTCTGAAAAGTTAGAGACTTTCGTATTTCACAATAGTGAGCTACAAGCAACTATAAACATTGAAAATACAGCAAAACCTATAGTGGCGACACTTGCTGTAGCTAATATGTTGCTGGATAAGTCAGCACAAAGCGTTAAAGCGTCTGCTGTAGAGCTTGTTGCCGACGATATAGTGGTCAGTGCTGATTTATCAGGGACTTATCTTGATGATCATTATGCTCTTCAAGGCTCAGTAATCATGTCGAGCTTTAATCCTAGAGAGCTTATGGCGAGGCTAGACATTAAGATACCTGATTTATCAGATAAACAGGCTTTAACAGAGTCTTCAGTGCATTTTAATGTATCTGCTACGGAAAATAGCCTTGATTTACAAGATATAAGCGTAAACATCGATAATACTCAATTTAACGGCACAGCACGGTTACTGAGTTTTGTTGAGTCTACTGTAGCTATTAACTTAATAGCGGATCATCTTGATGTTGATCGCTATCTACCCTCTGCTAAAAACCATGTGGCTAGTAAGTGGTTGAGTCCGTCAGTTGTTATGGTTTTAGCGAGCTATGCCTTGCCGGCAGATTTATTAAACAAGTTAAGTGTCGATAGTCAATTGGGTTTATCTAGTCTTAAGCTGAATGGCCTGACATTAAATGACTATCAATTAAACTTGAATGCAAGTAAGGGTCTGATTAACGCACAGCAATCAGCTAAGGGTTTCTATCAGGGGGCTTATAGCGGCCATTTGAGTGTTGATATGCGTAACGACAAAACCCTACTTGCTTTGGATGAAAAAATAACGCATGTCAATGTTGAGTCCTTACTTAAAGACAGCAAAAGCAAGTTTCAAATGACAGGGTTGGTTGATGGTTCATGGCAGTTAAAAGGGCAGGGGCAAACGATTGATGAGCTGAAATCATCAGTTAATGGTGATATACATTTTTTATTTAAAGACACTGAAATCAAAGGCTTTAATTTACAAGCGATGCTGGATCGTGCTCATGTCAGTACTGATGCGATAGATTCCGCTCAGGTGAATCATGATTTAACTCGGTTTTCTAGTCTTTCAGGTAATTCCGTGCTGGCTAAAGGCATTATTCATACTAATGATTTGGTCGCAACGACCGCAACCCTGCATATTAAGGGCAAGGGTAGTGTCGATCTTAATACAGAACAATTGGATTATAAATTACAGGCACAGCTTATCAAGGCTGCGGCGACTGCTTCTAGCGCAGAGCAGTTTTATGATACACCTATCTCAATGGCGGTCACCGGTAGCTTAAACCAGCCTAATTATGCGCTAGATGTTTCGGCGTTATTAACAGAAAAGAACAAAGCCAAAATAGCGGACTTTGTTGATAAGAATAAAGACAAAATAGACAGTATCGTCAATAAGATTGATCAAAAAATAGGGCCGGGAGTCGGTAATTTATTGAAAGGTCTTTTTGGTAAGCACTGATTAATGAGGCTGCGAACTTAAATCGAGACAGTTTGAGCGCAGACGAAAGACTCAGGGTAAAAGATTTAGTCTAGGAGGTTAGCTAATTAAGGCGCGACAGATGCTAGGCTTAACCCTTCGTCCTTAGTCTTTAGCCTTTTGTCTGCGCTTAGGCGAGTCCTGTCTAAACGTGAGCGTTTAAGCTAAACTGTCCCGATTTAAGTTGGTAGCCATTAATGATGAGTCCTTTATTATTCCAACAGCAGGTTCTTGCCTGGTTCGATGTACATGGTCGTAAAGATTTGCCTTGGCAGCAGGCTATTTCACCCTATCGGGTTTGGTTGTCAGAGATCATGTTGCAACAAACGCAAGTCACCACGGTCATTCCTTATTTTAATGCCTTTATAAAGCAGTTTCCGACCATCGAGCACTTGGCCAAAGCACCGTTAGATCAGGTCTTGCATCAATGGTCAGGTTTGGGTTATTACGCAAGAGGGCGCAATCTGCATAAGGCCGCGCAATTAATAGTCAGGCAGGGTTACTTTCCTGAAACTCTGGAGGAGTTAGTGGCATTACCCGGCATAGGTATATCGACAGCAGGAGCTATTCTCAGTATCGTTTTTAAGAAAAGCGAACCTATTCTTGATGGCAATGTAAAAAGAGTGCTGGCGCGCTTTAAAGCGGTTAATGGTTGGCCAGGCAATAGCCAAGTTAATAAGGTCTTGTGGGCATTAAGTGCCCAACTGACACCTAAGGCCCGAGTCGCTGATTATGCCCAGGCTATGATGGATTTGGGTGCAACGATCTGTACACGAAGTAAACCTGCTTGTGATAGATGTCCTCTTGAAAGTCATTGTATAGCTAGACAGAAGGGCATCGTTTCTTTACTGCCTACACCTAAACCAAGGAAGCAATTGCCTGTTAAGTCATTAATTTTATTAATGCTAAGTAATCATCTTAATGAGGTCTATTTAGAAAAAAGACCCCCTGCGGGTATTTGGGGTGGCTTATGGAGTCTGCCAGAATTTGATGATATAGATGCGGCACATAACTGGTGTTTGGCTAAAAAGATTAGTGCTTACGATGCTCAGATGCTAGTCGTTCAGCGCCATACCTTCTCCCATTATCATTTAGATTACAAAACACTCTTGATGCGAACAGAAAACCCTATAAATTTTGTGATGGAAGCAAATCAGGCGGTCTGGTATAACCCTAAGCAGAAAGAAGCGCTGGGTTTGCCAGCGCCAATTAAATTATTATTGCAGCAACATATCGGAGATAACAACAATGGCTAGAATGGTTAATTGCGTAAAATTAGGTATAGAAGCAGAAGGGCTTGATGAAGCACCTTTCCCGGGAGCTAAAGGCTTAGATATTTTTGAAAATGTTTCTAAGCAAGCTTGGAAAGAATGGTTAGGTAAACAAACCATGTTAATTAATGAAAATAAATTGGCTAGTTTTGACCCCAAGGCTAGAGAGTTTTTAGCTAATGAGCGCACCAAGTTTTTATTTGAAGGCAATAGTGATATGCCTGAGGGTTATGTGCCGCCTAAGGTATAGAGCGCAGTATTTGTTAACGTCTAATTACTTAAAAACATTGCATCGCCATAACTGAAAAATCGATAAGATTCCTTTATGGCGTGCTGATAAGCATTTCTAATCTCATCGTAACCTGCAAACGCAGAAATCAGCATTAATAGTGTTGATTCGGGTAAATGAAAATTAGTTAATAAAGCATCGACTGATTTAAAAGTGTAGCCGGGTGTGATAAATAAATCTGTATCTCCAAAACTTGCTGTTAATTGACCACGAGTAGATGCAGATTCTAAGGCTCTGACCGCTGTAGTGCCGATGGCAATTACTCTTCCACCTTGTTTCCTGGTGCGTTGTACTGCATCAACTGTCTCTTGAGGGACGGCAAAGTATTCTTTATGCATAACATGGTCAGCTAAGTTTTCTGTGCGTACAGGCTGAAAAGTGCCGCTGCCGACATGTAAGGTAACGAAAGCTGTTTGTATGTTCAGTGCTTTAATTTTAGCCATGAGCGCATCATTAAAGTGAAGGCCTGCAGTGGGTGCAGCTACTGCCCCTGCTTCTTTAGCAAACACAGTTTGATAGCGAGTTAAATCTGATACATCATCGGCACGATTAATGTAGGGCGGTAAGGGAATATGACCAATTAAATCTAAAAGCTTCATCAAGGTAATATCGGCAAACTCTAAGATAAATAAATCATCGGCTCGCCCTTGTACGGTGCAGTGATAGACTTGATCTAGTTCGATTAAGGCACCGGCTTTGGGTGGTTTGCTGGCTTTAACATGAGCAAGCGCATGATGATCGTCTAGTATGCGTTCAATTAATATTTCAATTTTTCCGCCTGTTTGTTTTTTTCCGTAAAGTCTAGCTGGAATAACCTTAGTGTTATTAAAAACCAATAAATCTCGGTCATTAATTAAGTCAATAAAGTCGATAAATTGGCGATCAGTTAGGTGTCCTGAGTTTTTATCCATACACAAAAGACGACTTGCATCGCGTTCAGCCAAAGGGTTTTGGGCAATTAAGGATTCAGGGAGTAGGTAGTTAAAGTCACTTTTTTTCATAGCTAGCGATATTATCAGTTTAATGCGATGAATACACCTTAAAAATAAGCTAGCTTTTATTAAAAACTGTCATTATAATGTTCGTTCTTTGCCGGGATGGCGGAACTGGTAGACGCGCCGGATTCAAAATCCGGTTGGGGTGACTCAGTGCCGGTTCGATTCCGGCTC
>CAIZMK010000042.1 GCA_903934035.1 uncultured Methylococcaceae bacterium | reverse complement strand
CGCTAGAAAAAGCAGCATCGCTGCTGCATATTAATCAAGATGACTTAGAGATGGCAACAAATAGTCTTAAAGAAGAAGGCATTACCATTTCTCTATAAAATGAATAAATGGTTATCGATCATAATGTAGGGACAGTTCGCAACCTGTCCCTATGGTGTAAAATGTACCGATAATGCAAACTTACTTGGGTAGATATCTATGCTCGAGAGACAGTCCATTTAATCTTATACATCCGCAAATAAAACGCTTTGAACAGCCTTCGTTACTAAATAACTATCCATTAAAATAGCGCTATATGTTTATAATGACGCACTGTTTATCAGTCAACAGCTAATCTGGGCTTATAACAAGACCTTAGCGACTGACTAAATCACATTGTTCATATAACTTTAAAGGTCATCACATGCAAGGCCAACGCTTAATACAAAGCCTAATTATGGCTTCTATTCTGACACCGAATATCGCATGGTCATTTACTATGGCTGATATGGAAGTCAATTCGGCGCTTAATCAAAAACTGGATACCGATATCCCCTTACGAATGGCAGCCAATGAAAAACCTCGTGATATTAGTGTGCGCTTGGCGGCACCTTCAATCTTTGATCAACATAAAATAAATCGAGTTTCGTTGCTGGATAAAATTCAATTTAAGCGTATTGGCACGGCGATACAAATTACCTCAAACAGCCCTATTAACGTACCCACCTTAGAATTCATACTCGAAATAAATAGCCGAAAAGGTATTTCCTATCAGCACTACATCATAAGTCTTAATAAAAACCCAGCAGTTAATAAAGCCGTTTCTCACCCAATTCAAGTCAGCAAAACCAATCCTGTTGCTATAGAAGCTAATAAAACAAGCGCACCCGCTGCTACTAATACCAACCCTAAGCCTGTCGCTATTCCTATGGCTACAATAGCGGAGCGATTAAATAACGACAACACCTTTGGTCCACTACAAAAAACTGATTCTTTAGCAAAAATTTCCAAGCACATCGCCAAAATACGCAACATAAAAACTAAAATCGTGCAAACGGCTTTGCGCAAAAACAATCCGAATGCTTTTTATAAAGGCGCTCATGGTGCCTTAATTGCTGGGGAATTTTTAGTTATCCCTGACTTTAATATAGCTAAGCCAGTAGAAACTTCTCCTGTAACGGCAACACCAGCGGTCGCTATTGCTAAAGCTGACCCTATTAATAATGCACCTGCAGCCTCCCCAGCTAAAGATATTGTTGTACAACAGTTATTAACTAGGGTTGATCGACTTGAACAGCATGTCGAGCAAATGCAAAAAGAAATAAATGCCTTACAAGCTAAAACGCCTGCTAATAACACCGCGCCTGTAGTAGCTCAACCCGCTATAAATCCGGCTGCGTCTGTTGAAGCCGTCACACCCGCAACTCCATTAGCACCTGTTGAAGCTCAGGCACCTGAAAATCCTCCAGCGCCAGTTGAGGTACAATCTACACCTGATTCGTCCACACCTGCCCAAGAGGAGCCTAGCCCAGTTGCTACCACTGACACAGAAACAGACACTAACAAAGACAACGAATCCGAAAATCCCTTACTAGATCTTAATAATCCTTGGTTACTTGGTTCTCTAGCAACGGTTCTTTTAGGTTTATTGGCATGGTTAACAATACGTGTAGTTAAAGCTAAGCGCGCTAAAAAAGCAGAAACACCTACTGATACAAAGACAAAAAAGAAGCCTAAGCCAAAAAAGACTCCAGAAACCAAAAAGATGCCTGAGCTAACAGAGGAGTTTGATGAGCTAGATACCGACTTACTGACCCCAGAAAAAGATCGAGCTCCCGCATCTATAAGTAACATACCTATGGATGACAGCATGAATATTGACGACTTAACAGAAGACGACTTTGAGTTTGACTTTTTAAAATCTCAGGCCAATACCAGCAAAGCAAAAAAATTAAAACGTCCTTCGTCACGCTATCCAGAGGACGGCACGGATAATCAGGATAATTAACTGATGTTAGGCATTAACGTGGCTTTACTCTCGTTTGCCGCGCCGAGGAGCGCAGATTGAGCGACAATCGAGCCGCCTTCGGGTGCAATAACCCGATTAACACATCCTCGCGATAGCGACCTCATTATGTGTGTTTTTTAAACCGCTGAATGGCGACTGCGTAACATCAGTAATTAATTTATATCTTTACTGATTTTATCCGCTCAAATACTAACCCTAACCGCCTTCAGTTTCTGGGTGCAAAAAAACCGACAATCGGTTTATTTGCACCCAGCACTCTCAGCCACACATCAAAATCACCACCATAAACATAGTATTTCCGAGCTCATTCAATGCGATACTAAGCTATGCCGTAGTTGGCACAATTATCGCTTAAAGCTAGATACATCTTATAAAACTATTGGATTTATTATGAATCAAGCTGAATTAATACCTAAAACTGGCCTTGCTGGTTTAAAAGAAAACTGGCGCAGTGATTTACTGTCCGGCTTTCTAGTTTTCTTAATCGCATTACCGCTATGCTTAGGCATATCAATGGCTTCTGGTTTTCCGCCATCAGCCGGCATCATTACCGCTATTATTGGCGGCATCCTTGTTTCACAGGTCAGCGGCTCATTTGTTACTATCAATGGCCCTGCCGCAGGTTTAATTGTAGTGGTATTAGGCGCGGTACAAGAACTGGGGGACGGCGATGCGATGAACGGCTATCGCTATACTTTGGCCGCCATTGTTGTGGCTAGTGCTATACAAATTCTGATGGGTTTAATTAAAGCAGGTCGACTGAGTTCATTTTTTCCCATCTCAGTAATTCATGGCATGTTAGCGGCCATTGGCATCATTATAATGGCCAAACAAGTTCATGTTATGCTGGGTAATACCCCTGAAAAAGACAGTAGCTTATTTTCAACTATTGCTCAAATACCACACAGCTTGATGAATATGAATCATGAGATTGCCATTATTGGCTTTACGGGTCTCATCATCCTGATTATTTGGTCTAAACTAAAAAGCCCACTGCTTAAAATGATACCTGCGCCGTTGATCGTGGTGTTATCTGGCATGGCTTTGGCGCGATATTTTGATCTTGAACATGAACACATGTATTTATTTCTGCCTGATGCCAGCTTTTTACAGCACCATGAAGAAACCGTAGGACCTAAGTTTTTAGTGACTATTCCTGACAACTTTATAGCGAGCTTTAATTTTCCTGATTTTTCTAAATTCGCCACGCCCGAGTTTTGGGAAGCCGTCATTAGTATTAGTTTAGTGGGCAGTTTAGAAAGCTTACTTAGCGCCATGGCCGTAGACAAATTAGATCCTTACAAACGTCATTCTAATCTAGATCGTGATTTAACAGCAGTGGGCATCGGCAATTTAGCGGCAGGCTTAGTTGGCGGCTTACCCATGATTGCTGAAATTGTTCGTAGCTCAGCTAACGTCAATAATGGTGCAAAAACAGCTTGGGCTAACTTTTTCCACGGCTGTTTCTTACTGCTATTCGTAGTGCTATTTCCACGCTTAATTCATAGCATACCTTTAGCTGCCTTAGCTTCATTACTGGTATTTACTGGCTATCGTTTAGCGTCTCCCAAAGAATTCGCTAAAGTAATGGGAGTGGGTAAAGAACAATTATTTATGTTTCTAGTCACTATTATTGGTGTATTAGCTACTGACTTATTAATAGGGGTTGCTATCGGCATCATCACCAAATTCATCATCCACTTAATTCGTGGCGTTAAATTCAACAATCTCTTTAAGATTCGCTACAGTATCGAAGAAAAAACCATTAACACTATTGAAGTAACTATTGAAGGTGCGGCTATTTTTTCAAACTTTATGGCTTTAAAAACTGAACTAGCTAAAGTGGTAGACCGACAAACCATTGTATTCCAACTAAATGATGCTTATTTACTAGATCATACAGTGATGGAATTCTTTCATGATTTTCAACATAACTATGAAGCAAAAGGAGGACACTGTAAGTTTCTCGGTATCGAATATCACGACCCCTACTCTGATCATCCTTTAGCGGCTAGAAAACTTAAAGTCAACTAAAATGAACACTTTAGTGATGGCTAGCAGAGGCGTATTGCAAACGGCCTTATAAAAAACATCAAACTTTTCAAACTTTCGATAAGGCGTATGCAATACGCCCCTACGAACTAATAATTTAAGACAAAGGCCGAGTTAATTTAAACACTCGGCTTTTTTGTTTAAGCTAAGCGGACATATTGCATTGACTATTTTTTTAGAACGCTTGTTATTGCAACCCGAAATAAACGCTTAGTTTGTCAGAAACCTACCGCAAAGCCAGAGGCTTGAAGTGTTAACCACTCAAAACGGGTATGATATGTTCCACCTAAAAGTGGTGATGCCCTAACATAAACTTTAGTCCGGCTCATTTAACACTATAACAGCCTCGTGCTTTTAGATTTTTTCCTTGCCGTATAAATCGATAATTTCAATTGTAATATTATCATCAGGCGCAGTTACTAGAAAATCTTCTAGGGTTTCCAGAATATCATGATCAATGAACTTAGCTCTGCTGGCATCAATGGTTACGCTACTATTTTCTTCAATGCCTAGGATAAACTTTCTAAGTAACGCTTTGT
>CAIZMK010000041.1 GCA_903934035.1 uncultured Methylococcaceae bacterium | reverse complement strand
TCCCCTAACCCCTCTTTGCTAAAGAGGGGAAATAAAAAGAATACTTTCACAGTCTCTAGCGCTTATCCACCCTACAGATCTTTGTTTAAACTTTGTGTAGATAACTCTGCCCTACTAGCGATATAAAGTTACTCATTACACTCTCACCTAACCATGAACTATGCCAGAGACTGCCAAACAGCTATTAGATAAAATCCGGGCTTTGACTCTTCCTGATTCTGTAAGAATCATGAATGTCTGCGGAGGGCATGAACGTTCTATCAGCATGGCTGGTTTACGCACTGCCCTGCCCGCTAACATCGAATTAATTCCTGGCCCGGGCTGTCCGGTTTGCATTTGCCCTGAAGAAGATATTTATTTTGCTATACAACTGGCATTGCATGAACCTATCGCATTACTTGCCTTTGGTGATATGTTGCGAGTACCTGTTAATGTTCCTAAAGCCACCATACGAACACTAGAGCAAGCTAAAGCAGCTGGCGCTGATATTCGCCCTATCGCCTCACCTACCGAAGCCATTAATATCGCTAAGGCCAACCCAGAACTGACCGTTGTGTTTTTTGTTGCGGGCTTCGAAACCACTTGTGCTCCGGTTGCGGCAATGCTTGCACAAGAACTTCCCGACAATTTACACCTGTTAATGAGTGGTCGCTTAACATGGCCTGCCGTCGCTTTATTACTAAATTCAGATAAGCCAGCTTTCGATGCATTGATCGCGCCGGGTCATGTCGCAACAATTATGGGTGCTGATCAATGGCGCTTTGTCGTTGAGCAACATCAAATTCCTACTGCTGTGGCTGGTTTTACGACTGAGAGTCTACTTACGGCTATTTATTCAGTTTTACGTCAACTATTAGACGGCAAATTATTCTTAGATAATTGCTATCCACAAGTTGTTACTCATGACGGCAACCATAAAGCCCAGCAACTTCTTAAAGCTAGTTTTACTGTGATCGATGCAAATTGGCGAGGCATCGGCGTTATTCCTCAATCAGGTTTTGAGCTCTCTCCTGCTTTGGCGATACATAATGCTCGATTACGTTATCCTGACTATGAAACAGCCTCACGTAAAAATGCGGGAGCTATGCCGCCGGGTTGTGATTGCGCGAGCGTGGTATTAGGTAAAATTAAACCTAATCAATGCCATTTGTATGGCACTCGTTGTACGCCTAGGCAGCCGATAGGACCCTGCATGGTTTCTGATGAAGGTGCTTGTCGCATTTGGTGGTCATCGGGTATTAAACAAACGTCAGCTATCTTGATAGATAGGTATTAATATGCAAGCCAAAATCATCACCATTACTGGTAGAGTTCAAGGCGTTGGCTTTCGCCCCTTTGTTAACCGATTAGCAGATCGCTTACAGTTATTCGGTTGGGTGCGTAATCATGCGGGTATCGTTGAAATTTTGGTACAAGGTCGTATCGATCAATTAGTTCTATTCGAACAGCAGTTGTTAAAATCAGCTCCCCCATTAGCCATCATTGAGACCATAAAATCAGTCGATACTGAGCCCAGTGTTTTAGATAGCTTTACTATCATACCCAGCATTTTTGGCAACAATAGTCAGGCGCAACTAGCCCCTGATTACTTTATGTGCGCTGATTGCTTGGCAGAACTGCAAGATAAAAAACAGCACCGCTACCGTTATCCCTTCATTAATTGTACACAATGCGGCCCTAGATACACACTCATTGAACGCCTGCCTTATGATAGAGCCAACACAAGCATGGCAACTTTTCCGCTATGCGCAGAGTGCCGTAAGGATTATGAAAACCCCTTAGATAGACGCTATCACGCTCAAGCTTTAGCCTGTGCTGCTTGCGGGCCTAGGCTAAGCTTTAGACAATCGGGCTACCCTGATATTAATGGTAATGAAGCCTCTATCATCGCTGCAGTTGCGGCATTGCGCTCCGATCAGATTATTGCTGTTAAAGGCATAGGCGGTTATCACTTACTCTGTTCAGCTAAATCTGCAAGCGCAGTTGCAACACTGCGAGAACGTAAACATCGTTTCCTAAAACCCTTTGCAGTCATGCTACCTTGGTCAGGTGATGATGGTTTAGATTATGTGTGGCGCTACACCAAAGCTAACAGCACCGAATTAAAGCTACTCGCTGATCCTTTACGCCCTATTGTGCTAGTCAATAAACGCAAGCTCACCCATTTAGCGGAATCTATTGCACCTGGTATGTCTGATATAGGTGTTATGTTGCCTTATAGCCCTTTGCATCATTTATTATTAGAAGCCTATGCCGAGCCAGTGGTTGCCACGTCAGCCAATATTAATGGTGAACCCGTTTTAACAGAGGGAGATCAAGTTGAAACACGTTTAGCCTCGGTTGCTGATGGTTTTTTACATCATAACCGTGCCATTTTAAGACCTGCCGATGATAGCCTCTTTAGGGTGATTGCCAATAAAGCCCAGCCCATAAGATTGGGACGAGGCTGCGCCCCCTTAGAATTTACGCTGCCGTTTAGCTTATCTAGCCCCATGCTGGCGCTAGGTGGTCAAATGAAAAATACCGTGGCCTTGGCTTGGAAAAACCGCGTTATTGTGTCGCCGCATTTAGGTGATTTAGGTTCACCGCGCAGTCTACAAGTATTCGAACAAACCATTGCTGATCTTACTAAGCTTTATGGGGTCACTGTAGATCGTTGTGTCTGCGATGCACATCCCGATTATAGTGCGAGTCGCTGGGCAGCAAGCTCTGGCTTAAGCGTGCATAAAGTCTTCCATCATCATGCTCATGCTTCTGCCTTGGCAGCCGAGCATCAACTAGTTGAGCCAATGCTGGTTTTTACTTGGGATGGTACCGGCTACGGAGAAGATGGTACGCTTTGGGGTGGTGAAGGCTTATTCGGTAAAGCAGGTGCTTGGCAACGCGTCAGTTCGTTTCGTCCATTCCGTTTACCTGGTGCAGAACAAGCAGCACGAGAACCTTGGCGCAGTGCCTTAGCCTTATGCTGGGAACTCGGTGAGGATTGGCCTGAATGTATTATAGATACCGAGTTACTTAACCTAGCATGGCAAAAACAACTCAACACGCCACTAACAAGCTCAGTAGGTCGCTTATTTGATGCCGCTGCCGCCTTAACGGGTTTAGTACACAAATCAGACTTTGAAGGCCATGCCGCAATGTGGCTAGAAGCTTTTAGCGATAATTTAGATTCATCAGGCATAAGATTGCCCTTAACTCGTAATGCCGAGCATTGCTGGTTAAGTGATTGGGAGCCTTTAGTTGGTCTACTAAAAGATAAATCTTTAAGTTTAGGCACTCGTAGTGCTAGTTTTCATACTAGCTTAGCAATGACCCTAGTTGATCAAGCGCAGCAAATTAGAACTGAACGAGGGGATTTTGCTGTCGGCTTAACAGGTGGTGTTTTTCAAAACAAATACTTAACTGAACTGACGATGAGCTTATTACAAGATGAAGGTTTCAAAGTTTATGTTCCAGAACAAATTCCTTGCAATGATGCAGGCCTTAGCTTTGGACAAATTATAGAAGTTGCAATGTCTAGCTACAGGTAGCTTCGAAAAAGACCAGCCAAGCCTAGCGAGTGGGAGTTACCGGTACAGGAGCCGCGCCTATGCCGGAAACGCTTTACTCGCTGTCGCTCGAAAAGTCTTATTCAGGCCTACAATTGGATGAATTAAGAAATCAAAACTCGTGAGCTTTGACTCCAAAACATCGAAAGCTACAAGCTACAATTGCTCAAAGTTTAATTCTTTTGACAGAATCATAGAAGTGGCTTTAAGTCATGCCTTATTCCCATAGCTAAAACACATACAAACTATGCTAATATTCCATTTCGCGAACAACACACAGAGACAATTATGAAAGCAAATATCGGTTTAATCGGTTTGGCAGTAATGGGTCAAAATCTGGTTCTTAACATGAATGATCACGGCTTTAAAGTCGCGGTCTATAATCGCACGAATAGCACGACTGATGAATTTTTAGACGGCCCTGCTAAAGACACTTTGGTAGTCGGTACGCATTCATTAGAAGAACTCATCGAAAGCTTAGAAACGCCACGCATCGTTATGCTGATGGTTAAAGCCGGTGAGGTGGTTGATCAATATATTGATAAATTAGTCCCCTTATTATCGGCAGGCGATATTATTGTTGATGGCGGTAACTCCTTATTTACCGACACTAATCGACGCACAGCCGAATTAGCCGCACAAAATATTAATTACATTGGCACTGGCGTTTCTGGTGGTGAAGAAGGTGCTCGTCATGGCCCTTCTATTATGCCAGGCGGTAACAAGGATGCTTGGCCTGCTGTTAAAGCCATTTTTCAAGGGATTAGCGCCCAAGTCAATGGCGATCCTTGCTGTGAGTGGGTAGGCGATAACGGTGCTGGTCATTACGTTAAGATGGTGCACAACGGCATAGAATACGGCGACATGCAATTAATCTGCGAGGCTTATCAATTATTATCAGAAGGCTTAGGTTTAAGCGCTGATGAAATGCAAGCCATCTTTTCTGAATGGAATCAGGGTGAACTTAGCTCGTATTTAATCGAAATTACCGCTAACATTTTGGCTTATAAAGATGAAGACGGCTTGCCCTTAGTCGATAAGATCCTCGATACCGCTGGTCAAAAAGGCACAGGTAAATGGACGGGCATTAATGCCTTAGATTTAGGCATACCCTTAACCTTAATTGGTGAATCGGTATTTGCACGTTGCTTATCAGCTCAAAAGTCAGAGCGCATAACTGCTGCGCAGTTATTAGCCAGCCCTAAGCCTGCATTTTCTGGCGATAAGCAAGCGATGATTAATGCCATACGCGATGCTTTATATGCGGCTAAGATTATTTCTTATGCGCAAGGCTTTCGCTTAATGCGCGAAGCTTCTAAAGAATATAATTTGTCACTTAATTATGGCGAAATCGCTTTAATGTGGCGCGGCGGCTGCATTATTCGAAGTCAATTTTTAAATGATATTAAGCAAGCCTATACGGCGAACCCTGAATTGGAAAATCTATTATTAGCAGACTTCTTTGTAAAGGCTATGAAGCAAGCCGATGCGGGTTGGCGCAAAGCGGTTATCTTAGGGATAGAGCTAGGCATCCCTACCCCCGCATTCTCATCGGCCTTAGCTTATTTTGATGCTTATCGTACCGAAAAACTTCCTGCTAATTTGTTACAAGCTCAACGCGATTACTTTGGCGCTCATACTTATGAGCGCACCGATAAACCCAGGGGTGAATTTTTTCATACCGACTGGACTGGGCATGGTGGTAAGACGGCTTCTTCTACTTATACGGTTTAAAACAACAGCCAAAAATAAGTGGGTCGGGTTAGCAATAGCGTAACTCGACCTACGAAACTACAAAACTTAACCATGAGCAGTTTATGAATCTTGATCCTTGTACTTATGTTATTTTTGGCGCTACGGGCAATTTGTCTCGCATTAAATTAATGCCGGCCTTATACCATCTTGATGTGGCAAATCGTTTACCTGACGGCACTCGTATTGTTGCCATAGGTCGTAGACCATGGGATCAAGACAAATGGCTCAGTGAAGTTCGTGATATGGTGACAGCAAAAGCTAAAGATGAATTTGATGAAAGCGTTTTTCAACGTTTTTGCACGCGCTTGGTCTATCATCAAGGTGATCTTGGTGAAGCTCAGTGTTATAGCGGACTGGCGGCTCTACTTAACGATAAAACAAAGTTTGCCCCTAATATCGCTTTCTACTTATCGATTAGTCCTTCTGATTTCGGTCCAGTAATGGAAATGCTAAGTAATAACCAGCTCTTTAATGAAGAGCTAGGTTGGCGGCGCGTTATTATTGAAAAACCCTTTGGTTACGATTCAGAAAGTGCTCACGCCTTGCAAAAACGCATCAGCCATTATTTAACCGAAGAACAAATTTATCGTATTGACCATTACTTAGGTAAGGGTATGGTACAAAATGTATTAGTATTCCGATTTGCTAATGTCATGCTTGAACCCTTGTGGAATCGTAATTACATCGACCACATTCAGATTACTCATTCTGAAGAAATTGGCATAGACAGTCGCGGTGATTATTACAATGGCGCAGGGGCAATGCGCGATATGTTACAAAGTCATCTTTTACAATTGCTAACTTTAGTCACTATGGAGCCGCCTGCTTCTATGGAAGCCGAATCTTTACGTGATGAAAAAGTTAAAGTATTAAAATCTATCCGCCCTATTCCTAAAGAAGCCGTTCACGGCCATGCTTTTCGAGCCCAATATGCGCCTGGCCATATTAACGGTGAAAGGGTCAATGGCTACTTGCAAGAAGCGAATATTCCTGCCGACAGTATCACAGAGACCTATGCCTCTATGAAATTGCATATCGATAATTGGCGCTGGCGCGGTGTACCGATGTATTTGCGTACTGGAAAACGTATGGCAAAAGCGCAATCAACGATTTCGATTTGCTTTCGTCACCCACCACTGCAATTCTTCCGCGATACCAACATGCAATGTATGACGCAGAATTGGATATTATTGGGCATACAACCAGAAGAATGTATCCGCATTGAAATGACCGTCAAGGAACCCGGCTTAGAAATGAAAACTCGTACTAGTAGTTTAGATGCCAGTTTTCGTAATGAAGACGAAAAAGCTATCGATGCCTATGAAGACTTATTACTTGATGTCTTAAAAGGTGATCGATCTTTATTTTTACGTTTTGACGAAGTTGAACATGCCTGGCGTATTGTTGATCCCATTTTACAAACTTGGGCGATAGAGCGAGACTTTATTGCCACTTATCCTGCAGGCTCTTGGGGACCTGAAGACAGTCGATTATTTGAAAAAAGCGACCATTTCTGGCGCAGCACCTTAACTCCGGAGTGTAAATAAATGCAACAAACTCTTCAGTGGCATAATTTTGAAACATCTGATCTCGTAGCAGATGCGGTCTACCAACAAATCCTCGACTCAGCAGAAAAAGCCATTGCTGATCATGGTCAATTTAAATTAGTCATAGCGGGTGGCAGTACACCTGAAAAAGTTTATCATTTATTAGCGAAAGCTAATGCCAATTGGTCACGTTGGTTTATCTATTATGGTGATGAACGTTGTTTAGCTATTGATCATGCTGAGCGCAATAGCTTAATGGCAAAAAAAGCTTTTCTTTCAAAAGTGGCCATACCCAAAGAACAAATCTTTACCATACCCGCCGAACTAGGCCCTGAATTAGCCTCGCAACGCTATCAACAAGTTGTTGCTAAAGCATTGCCCTTTGATATGGTGTTATTAGGCATGGGCGAAGACGGTCATACTGCTAGTTTATTTCCTGGTCATCACCATAACATTGATGAACTTGTCCATGCTGTTTATAACTCGCCTAAGCCACCGCCCGAAAGAGTCTCTATTAGTGCAAAAGGCTTAAGTGACTCAGCACAGGTCATATTTCTAATCACAGGTAAGAACAAACAAGAGGCTGTTAAAAGTTGGCGTTTAGGTGAAGATTTGCCAGTTGCTGATATAATTCCCAAAAGTGCAGTTGATATTTATATCGACAACGATGCTTTTCTCACTGAATCAGTTTAAAACTTAAAATCATCTAACATAAATTCATAACATTAAGAGTCATTGATCATGAAAAATCACACTATTATTAGTCCAACTCTAGGCTTTGCTGGACTTGCATTAATATTAACTGGTTGCGCTTCTGAACCAGTACCTGTTCCAGTAGTAGCTCCTGCTCCAGTTGTAGTTCAAACACCTGTTCTTTCTGGCGAACAAATGATCAATGAAAGTCAACGCTTAGCCAGTTTGGGCGACCGATGGAAAAAAGGTAAAGAGCAAGTCGATCATGGCACGATTTTACTTCGTGATGGAAGAAATAAAATAGATGAAGCTAACCGAATGATTCAAGAAGGCCAACAAATACAAAACGAGAGTCAAGCGACTGTGCAAGCTGCTGCTCCTGTCCTTTCTGGAGAACAAATGCTTAGCGAAAGTCAGCGTTTAGCCACCTTGGGCGATCGATGGAAAAAGGGTAAAGACTTGATTGATCGTGGCACTGTTTTATCAAGAGAAGGCCAGAACACCATTGATGAAGGTAATCGTATGGTACAAGAAGGTCAGCAAATCCAACATGAGAGTGAAGAAAGCTCTAACGCTATCAAAAAGTAATTCCGTATTACAAACAGGGCTGTTCTAAAGAGACAGTGAAAGTATTACGAAAACAACGCAAAAACAAAACTTAATTCTATAAGCAATTGTTTTTATAAAATGTGGGAGAGGAATTTAGCCTCGCATTCGAGACCAAAGCCTCTCCCACAAAAATACTATTATAGCCATTAAACGCAGCCCATCATGCCATTAGCTCACTCAAACATGCCCCCTGATTGCTCATAAAAATACGATGACATTTCCAACAATTGAAACTTTTGTACGTAATGCGCCTTTAGCAAGACTGCAACGCTTACCCGGTAAGTCTAGCAATACTATTCTTGCTAAACTAGAAGGTAATAATCCAGCGGGTTCTGTTAAAGACCTCCCTGCCCTCAGCATGATTACTCGTGCCGAAGCGAGAGGTGATATAAAACCAGGCGATCGTTTAATAGAAGCAACCAGTGGCAATACTGGAATTGCCCTTGCAATGGTTGCAGCTATCAAGGGTTACAAAATGACCTTAATCATGCCGGACAATATGAGTGATGAACGTAAAGCGTCTATGAAAGCCTACGGTGCCGACATTATTCTGACGCCTGCGGCTGGCAGTATGGAAGCAGCCATTGATTTAGCCAGAGACATGGAAGCAGCAGGTAAAGGCTTTATTCTGGATCAGTTTGCTAACCCTGATAATCCTCTGGCTCATTATGAAAGCACCGGCCCTGAAATCTGGCAGGACACTTTCGGCAAAGTTAGCCATTTTGTCAGTTCCATGGGAACTACTGGGACGATTATGGGTACCTCAAGGTTTCTTAAAGAACAAAACCCAGCCATTCAAATCGTCGGTGTACAACCCGAAGGTGATTCTAAAATACCGGGTATAAGACGTTGGCCTAAAGCTTATCTCCCCAAGATTTATGAGGCAGATCGGGTCGATAGAATTATAGATATTGATCAAAACTCCGCTGAAATCACCATGCGTAGACTTGCCTCAGAAGAAGGTATTTTTGCCGGAGTTTCCTCAGGTGGAGCGGTTGCTGCTGCATTAAAATTATCTGAAGAAGTTGAAAATGCCGTTATTGTGGTGATTATTTGTGATCGAGGTGACCGCTATTTATCGACTGGCGTTTTTCCTGCTTAATGAATACTCATTTGGTAAAACAACTCTACATCCAATAATCATGAATACACGGCGAATGAGTTCGCCGTGTACCGTTCAATGCCTGATTACTTGACATGATGCTCCCCTTCATAAAATAAACTTAATTGCAGCGAATTAACTCCATTCCCAATCACACTTAACTTTTTAAAACCTATAAACGACATGCCTAAAAGAAGAACTAGAAAGAAACCCTTACCGGAAACACCTGTTAAAGTCACCATAGAATCATTAGCTCATGACGGTAGAGGCGTTGCTCATGTTGAAGGCAAAGTCATTTTTATTGATGAAGCCTTACCTGGTGAAGAAGTCGAATTTACCTATACTGACATTCGTAAAGATTATGCTGAAGGTAAAGTTGTTAATTTATTGAGTCGTGCTGCCGACAGAGTCGATGCTTTATGTGCACATTATGGTTTATGTGGCGGTTGTAGTTTTCAACACGTCGAAGCCAGCGCACAAATTAGAATTAAACAAGAACTACTCGTTGAGCAATTTAAACGCATCGGTAAAGTAGATGCTCCAGAATTGTTATCGCCTTTAATCGGCCCTCATTGGGGCTATAGACGAAAAGCCCGCATGGGCGTCAAATATGTCGAAAAAAAGAACCGTGTATTAGTTGGCTTTAGAGAAAGAAGACATCCCTATTTAGCTGAAATTGATAGCTGCGTGGTTATGCACCCAATAGTCGGCACTCAGTTAACCGCATTGGGTGAAATGATCTCTGAATTAAGCATCAGAGATAAAATACCGCAAATAGAAGTCGCCATTGGCGAAGGACAATGTGTATTGTCATTTCGTGTATTAGAACCACCCACTGACGCTGATCAAGAAAGAATGCGCATTTTCGGTCAGGAACATAACATGAGTATGTGTTTACAATCCAAAGGCCCAGATACCATTGTGCCGCTGGATGGCGAGCCAGAAATAATACCCAGTTATACGCTACCGGACTTAGGCATTGAGTTTAAATTTAGACCCGCTATGTTTACTCAAGTTAATTACGAAATTAACAGGCAAATGATTACCCGTGTTTTAGATTTATTAGAGCTTAATGAAAACGACCAAGTGCTTGATCTATTCTGTGGCTTAGGGAACTTCACTTTACCTATGGCTAAGTTTGCAGGTTCAGTAGTCGGCATCGAAGGCGATCAACCGCTGGTAAATCATGCTAAAGAAAATGCCCTGCACAATAACATTAGCAATACCGAATTTTATGCAGCTGATCTAAGTAAAGACTTAAGTGATCAAGCTTGGGCTAAACGTAAATATAATAAGATATTGCTTGATCCTTCTCGTGCTGGCGCATCTGAAGTTCTCCCTTACTTTAAAAAATGGAAGCCTGATCTAGTGGTTTATGTGTCATGTAACCCATCAACTCTAGCTAGAGATACTGGCATTATGGTTAATGAACTCGGTTATCAACTTATAAAAGCAGGCGTTATGGATATGTTCCCGCAAACGGGTCATGTAGAATCGATGGCTGTGTTTAAAAGAGCCCAATAATCTCTCCTCCTTTGCAAAGATAGATCACGCTCACTGCTCAACATAATATGAGTAAGCCAGAATAAGACCATGCTAGCCCAGCGCGGGGTGGCGTTTTCAGCTCAGGTGCAGTGCCTATGCCGGAAACGCTTTACTCGCTTAGGCTCGCAAAGTCTTATTCCGGCCTACATTTATTGGGAACGCAGTCTAAAAATTGACCAAGATCCTTACTAAAGTATAAAATCAGCCGCTGATTCAAGTACATTAATTAAATAATAACTACCGCTCTACACAAACGGCTTTAATCGATAATTTGTTTTAGCCAAACTGTTAGATTTCATAGAACCGCCTCAATGTGAAAGCTGACTTATCTACTATGAGGTGAAACTTTGGAGATATCATGGACAAACTACCTACTTTTGATAAATTAACCGCTCTTTCAATCAGCATTGGCGTACTTTCAGGCGTTGCAACTTTTTTGGCTGTTGGCCCTGCTAGCGGCATCTTTTTTATCTGGGCTGCAACCATTGCTTGGGCTGCTTATTTTTTCCTAGGCGCGACTAAAGAAGCGCTGATCAATACTATTGTATGTGGCATTTTTGGTGTTGTAATGGCTTGGTTCACTGCACTTTTGCTGACTAATATTTCTGCTACAACTTCACTTGGTTTTCCATTTATGGCTGCCTTTACAGTGTGTCTTTCTGTGATCGTTTTATGCTTAGCCGCTAACATTCCACAACTAGCCACTATTCCTGCTAGCGTATTAGGCTATTCATCAACGTTTGCTTATTTATTACAAACACCTGATAAATTAAATCAAGATGTATTGCTAAGTATCTCTTTAAATAACCCTTTATTAGTTATTTCTTTCTCTATCGTCATTGGTACTTACTTTGGTCAATGGTCTGCTCAACTGAGCGAAAAGCTGACTAAATAAATTCTCTGCTTTAAATGTTTGTATAAAAAACCACGATCTATGATCGTGGTTTTTTTATTAATGACCTAAGAATATCCTTATTGTTACATCCATAGGCGATATACAAGAGCCTCAAATTATCTGAACCCACCGAAATATTGACCTTACATGCTGAGAATTACCGAACTTAAACTTCCCTTAGATCATTCAGAAACTGCTATTAAAACTGCTGTACTAAAAAAACTGGGAATTAACGCTGAAGACCTCATCACTATCAGTATTTTTCGCCAAGGTCATGATGCTCGCAATAAATCGGCCATCTACTTAGTATATACCCTTGATATTGAAGTTAAAAATGAAGATCACCTGCTTGCTCGGCATCAAGATGATATTAATATTTCAGTCACGCCCGATAATACTTACCAATTTGTCACTCAAGCACCTGATCACCTAGTCAATCGTCCCATTGTTATTGGTACTGGGCCCTGCGGGCTTTTTGCTGGATTAATCTTGGCACAAATGGGCTTTAAACCTATACTTTTAGAAAGAGGCAAAGAAGTTCGCGAACGTACCAAAGATACATTTGGTCTTTGGCGCAAAAGTATTTTTAACCCAGAGTCGAATGTGCAATTCGGTGAAGGTGGTGCTGGTACTTTCTCTGATGGCAAGCTGTATACCCAAATTAAAGATCCTAACCACTATGGTCGTAAAGTCTTAACTGAATTTGTTAAGGCAGGTGCACCCCCTGAAATATTACGAGTCAGCAAACCACATATAGGCACATTTAAGCTAGTAACCATGGTAGAACAAATGCGCGCTACTATCGAAGCTTTAGGTGGTGAGATTCGCTTTGAAAGCCGCGTTGATGCTATCAATATAGAAAACGGACAAGTACAAGGAGTAACTTTAGCCAATGGAGAAAGCATTGCTTGCAGGCATTTAGTTTTGGCGGTAGGACATAGTGCCCGCGATACCTTTAAGATGCTTTATGATCGTGGAGTCTATATTGAAGCCAAAGCTTTTTCTGTTGGCTTTCGTATTGAGCACCCACAATCGCTAATAGATCAGTGTCGTTTTGGTAGTCATGCCGGCCATCCTTTACTGGGCGCGGCTGATTATAAATTGGTACACCATTGTAGTAACGGTCGATCGGTATACAGTTTTTGCATGTGCCCAGGTGGCACTGTGGTAGCAGCGACTTCTGAAGCAGGTCATGTTGTTACTAACGGCATGAGTCAATATTCACGAAATGAACGCAATGCAAATAGCGGTATTGTAGTAGGCATAACGCCCGAGGACTATCCCGGACATCCTTTGGCTGGCATAGACTTTCAAAGACAATTAGAAGCTCATGCCTATACTTTAGGTGGCAGCACTTATGAGGCACCCGGACAATTAGTCGGTGATTTTATTGCCAACCAACCTTCTACCAAATTGGGATCTGTTTCGCCTTCATATACACCAGGTGTTCATCTAGGTGATCTTAGCACTGCCCTACCCGAATATGCCATTGCAGCCATACGCGAAGCATTGCCTGCCTTCGATAAAAAAATAAAAGGCTTTGCTATGGCTGATGCAGTGTTAACGGGCGTAGAAACACGAACTTCATCACCGATACGCATCAAACGCAATGATAGCTTTCAAAGCATCAATACCCTAGGCTTATATCCAGCGGGAGAAGGAGCCGGTTATGCAGGCGGTATACTTTCTGCTGCGGTTGATGGAATTAAAGTAGCTGAGGCTTTGGCTTTGGATATGATGGGGCTAGCCACTCAGTGAATAATTTAAGTAAGGTGCCTATTAGGACAGACAAAGGGCTAACATAAGCAAAGTACACTCGCAAATAAACGCAATGAGTAGGCCGAAATAAGACCATGCTAGCGCAGCGCGTGGTGGCGTTTCCGGCACAGGTGCGATACCTATGCCGGAAACTCTTTCCTCGCTTACGCTCGAAAAGCCTTATTCCGGCCTACAACTAAAGTTGGGCAATTTTAATTTAATGGTTCAATTATGAGAGCAGGCAAAAGATGAAAGGCAAAGCCTAAGAGGTTAACAAGATATTAGCTTTAGCCTTTAGCCTTTAGCCTGCTTTTGTAGTTAACTTATTCCCTTACCGGCTTTTTATCTAATTTCCTTTGCAAGGTACGGCGGTGCATATTTAGAGCTCTAGCTGCTGCTGAAATATTGCCGTCATGCTGCATGAGTACTTTCTGCAAATGTTCCCATTCCAAGCGTTTGATTGATAGAGGATTCTCACTAATCGATACTGAGCTATCACCTTCATTTTTATTAAGCGCATTAACGATTTCATCTGCATTGGCAGGCTTAGTTAAATAATGGGTTGCGCCTAATTTAATGGCTTCTACTGCTGTGGCAATACTAGCAAAACCAGTCAACATGACTATTTGAGTATTATCATCTAAAGAAATTAATTTCTTGACCAACTCCAGCCCAGATTCATAGCCTATACGTAAATCAATCACCGCATATTCTGGAAGATCTCGCTCGGCCAAGAAAATACCATCAGAGACATTAGTAGCAACCAATACTTCGTAGTGTCGTTTTTCTAATGCTGACTTCAATACATTACAAAAAGTAATATCATCATCAACTAGCAATATACGTGGCTTATCCATTTCCGTACTCATCATTTTCTCTCTCAAAGTTTAAAAGAGGTAAGGTAATTTCAACGCAAGCCCCCCCAGACTCTGCATTATAAAGTTCTGCTTTACCACCTAAGCGAGTAATAGTGGAAAAAGTCAAAAACAATCCCACTCCTAAGCCGCGTGTTTTACTAACCACGGGTTGCTTACCGACTACATCAATCAACTCGGATGGAAAACCAGGCCCATAATCACGGATTTTTAAGATAACATAATCTGAATCCCAGCTAGCATGAAAATCAATGCCAGATTCACGAGGTGAAGCTTCAGCGGCATTATTTAAAATATTAATTAATGCATGAGTCAAAGTACGTTCTGCAATAATTTTAGCGTCTAAATCTACGGTTGATTCTATGAAATAATTTAACTTTACTCTTTGTTCGTGAGTTCGCCACTGGTTAATGACATCATCTATATAATCGGAAATCTGTAATACTCCACCTGATTCTGCACGCATTTCACCTGCAGATGCAGACATAACCGATAAAGCCTGCTTACAGCGGCTAATCTGTTGCTGAAGAATAATCATTTTTTCATATAAATCAGGATAACGGTGACTTGGATAGTCCTGTTCTAATTCGTGAGCCACAATCGCCATCGTACCTAAGGGTGTACCCATATCATGAGCCGCACTGGCCGCTAAAGTACCTAAAGCCACGACTCGCTCATCTCGCAAAGCATTTTCTCGAGCTTCTGCCAAATTACGTTCCTGAAATCTAAGTGTTTTAGCTAATTCAGCGACAAAATAAGCCACTAATCCCGCGCTAAACACAAAACCAAACCACATGCCAAACATGTGTAAACTAAAATAGCTTTTGTCATGCATGCTATGAGCATGTTGCAAGATAATGTAATGCTGCAAATCAGTCGCCATACCCTGAGGATCAGGCATATGCGGCTCTATTGATGGCAAAGGAACATTGAAAGCAATTAACATCGTATACATAGAGGTCGTTAAAATGACCATATACCAAGCGTATGTAGGCGGCAGCATAATCGAGGTAATTATTAGAGGTAACAAAAATACCCAAGTAATTGGATTAGAAGCGCCACCCGTCAAATACAATAGCGCCGCGATAATAAACACATCCACCGATATTTGCGAAAATATTTCCAACTCAGTCACTGGATCATTGGTATCCAGCCGCATAGAGGTATAAATATTAATGGCCCCTGTTGACATAACCACCAACCATAGCTGCTGTTCTGGCAACTTAATACCTAAGCCATAGACCGCTAAAATAATCAGCAAAACTTCGCTGAGCATGATCAGATTTCTGAGAATAAACAACCATCGAAGGTTTTGTCTAACAGACGTCTGTGTTTTTGTTGATAAATTTCTTAGCATATTTAAGAGCTAACCATAAATGTGTGCGGTGCCATTGTCATATTTTTTTAATTAAGTTCTAACGTTACTTAGTAGCGCCTTTTCTTCAGGTACTTTCTTTTGGCGAAGCAAAAAAACCACCTCGCCTTCAGGTGCGATAAGCCGATTAACACATCGTCCAAATGGCTGCTTAACATCAGTTAAGTTCAATCCTGCTCTTTTAAAATAGGCTCAGCCATAATTAAAAAACTAATCACAAAATTCTCTAGCTGCATACGTTGCATTTTTATACGTCGTAACAAAAAATTATAGGCCAAAACAGCAGGTACAGCCACGGCAATACCAATTGCAGTGGCGACTAAGGCATCACCAATGGGGCCTGCAACCACATCTAAGCTAGTAGATCCACTAGTGCTAATGTTATGCATAGCATTCATAATACCTAAAACAGTGCCAAATAAACCCACAAATGGAGCCGTACTGCCAATACTTGCCAATATTGTTACACCACTTTCCATGGCATGTTGTTCTTGCTGCAGTTTAACCTTTAAGGTTTGCTCCAATAATTCACTAGCATTGCCAGAATATTTAATGATGCCTTCCGATTGCTTACGATCATTTAACCAAGCAATACCTTCATGAGCTAAACGCGCCTGTGAACCATCTATCTCATCTAAGGCCAAGCTATTAATCTGCTTTAAATTACGTAGCTTCCAAAACGCAGTTTCAAAACGCTGATTACAACGATTATTATTATAAAACTGCCAAATCTTATAGAAAATCAATGTCCAGGTTGCCACAGAAAACGCCAGCAAAATATATAAGGTTAGATCAATAATAAAATTAGGGCTGATAGCAGAACTCATTAAATATATCCTTTGTGTAGTAAAAAATTAGCGATCTAACTTGAATTGTAATTGTTGTGCAGCTCGTTGAGACACCGCAACACCGTTGACCATTTTTGGTTTAAATTGCCATTGTTCAATAGCCGCCAAAGCGGCCTCGTCAAAAACAGCCTCCGGCATAGCTTGAACCACGATGGCATCTTTCACCAAGCCATCAGCTAGTATGGTAAATTCAATCCTCACCCATCCTTCAATACCACGACTAGCAGCGCGATTAGGATAGATAGGATTCACCTTAACTAAGGGCATAATACCTGAAATGACAGTTTTTTTGTCATCATCATGCGCTTGAATACTAGAACTCGGATTTTTAGCGACTAGTTCTGCATTGGTTATTGGCGTTTTCTCATCTTGAGTAGCTAATGTTGATGGTCGTTCAGAATGCTCTACAGGTACAATTTCAGTGGTTACTAAAGAGCTAGGATTAGGCGCTAGCGGAACTAACATAGCTGGCTTTTTTATAGGAACCTGAGATAGTTTCTTAATAACAGGAGGGCGAGTAACTGTCTCTTTAATAATGGGTGTTGGAACCTTATCAATAACCTTGGATACAGGGGCAGCGACTGACAACATCTTTACCTCCATAAACACCGGTTGTTTAATAGGCTCGATCTTAATAGATCTTAATAAAAAAAAAGCCCAAAAAACGTGCAGAGCTATAGCCATTAAAAGCGACAAGCTATTAACAAACCGCGCAAACCGTTGTTGCTTTAAATAATAATTTAAATAATCAGCTCTAGCAGGCATGAAGTGAATTCGAAATTAATCTAAAGTTGCGCAATTATCATTGACACTAAATTGATAATCCTGCTTTAAACAATGATCCAACCACTTCTGCAAAAAATAATTTAAGCGCCATTTATAATTCATGATGTCTGTACTTAAGCCCTTATCTTTAAAAGCTATAGAAATGGGTGAGCGAGCTTGATCGCTCATCACTTCAGCCAATTGTGCATCCATGTAAAGACGTATTTTAACGGCTGGCTCAAAATATTCATCCTTATCTAAATTAAAGCAATGATTAAGTTCAATCATTAAGGTATAAGGCGTGTTTTCAAGAACGCTAATATGCAAAGGCATGTTGTTTAAAGCGACACCGATAACAGCCTCCTTTAGGGCAAGCAATTCCGGAACTAACTTGAGCAGTTTTTGGTAATTTGAGGCACACATTTGCTCCAGACAAAAGGATTTATTGACTGGATTAATATAATTCATAATAACTTATTTTTCGCTGTAACAAGCATGGGCACTCGCCGTTTCCCATAAGGTAACCTGTGCAACATTAAAGCCAGCTTTTTTTAAATGTTGATAAATCATTTTGCTTAATACTTCAGCAGTGGGATGCTCATCTAGCGCCATAAAACGCTCACTGTTAGCTATCAACATAGGGATGATCGGATCATCTTTATGGAGTAAAAAATTATGATCGAGTTGATCGTCTACATAAGCTTCAACGCAATCTCTAATATCTGAAAAATCACAAACCATACCTTGATCATTAAGCTGCTCTTGTTCGATAGAGATGGCCGCTTTAACACTATGTCCATGTAAATTACGGCATTTACCGGCATGATTCATCAATCGATGACCGTAACAAAAATAAACTTCTTTGGTAATTGTAAACATCAGCAGTTGCGCTCTTATATTGAGATTTATGGAGTTATGCAGTGTTAAAAGTGTACTATAAAAATGACATAAATAAGTCGATCATTGTTAAATTCTGAATTTATTTAGAATTTATTGGCAATTTTCTATAAAATTACCCGTTAAATATTATTCCTATTGCTCAGATTACTTCTCTATGGACTTAAAATTTCTTGATTTCGAACAACCTATCGCTGAATTAGAAGCGAAAATTACTGAACTCCGTAATGTTGAGTTTGATAATAATATCAATATTTCCGATGCCCTTAAGCAATTAGAAGACAGAAGCCATGCATTGACTGAGTCCATTTTTAGCGACCTTACTGATTGGCAGATATCACAATTATCACGTCACCCAGGACGTCCTTATACACTTGACTATATTGAGCATATATTCACAGATTTCCATGAACTCCATGGCGACAGAGCTTATGCAGACGATCCAGCTATCGTGTGTGGCTTAGCTCGTCTTGACGAACAACCCGTTATGATCATTGGTCATCAAAAAGGTCGCGATACTAAAGAAAAAATTTATCGTAACTTTGGCATGCCAAGACCTGAAGGCTATCGTAAAGCTTTACGCATTATGAAAATGGCTGAACGCTTTAAAATTCCTGTTATCTGCTTAATAGACACACCTGGCGCCTATCCCGGTATAGATGCAGAAGAACGAGGACAAAGTGAGGCGATCGCTAGAAACCTTTTTGAAATGACCACCTTAAAAACCCCTATCATTTGCACGGTAATCGGCGAAGGTGGCTCAGGTGGCGCTTTAGCGATAGGTGTCGGTGACCGCTTAATAATGCTGGAATACAGTACTTATTCGGTTATTTCACCCGAAGGCTGTGCTTCTATTTTGTGGAAAAGTGCCGATAAATCCCAGTTAGCCGCAGAAGCTATGGGCATTACCTCAGACCGTATTCGTGAACAAGGCTTTGTCGATGAAGTTGTCAGAGAACCTATAGGCGGGGGGCATCGCGACTTTATTACTATATCAGCGAGCTTAAAAGAAACTTTAATTCGTCATTTAGCTGAATTAAAAGAGCAAAATACTGAAACCTTACTCGCAAATCGCTACCAACGCATTATGAACTTCGGTGTATATAGCGAAGAAGCAGGTAAATAACAGTTCTTAAAGAGTAGAGACTGTGAAAGTATTATGATTTTAGCTCCCCCCTTTGTAAAAGGGGGATCGAGGGGGATTTTTAAAATTATAGACTACTGATATTTAATGATTATTTTTAATAGACCCAATCTCCCCTAACCCCTCTTTGCTAAAGAGGGGAAATAAAAAGAATACTTTCACAGTCTCAGTAGTGTGTTAACAAGGTTCAGACTGGGATATCCCTTACCCTTAACAGCATAGGT
>CAIZMK010000040.1 GCA_903934035.1 uncultured Methylococcaceae bacterium | reverse complement strand
GTCGCTCATGCCACTCTGCACTTGAATAAAAAACCCCTATTATGTAAAAGGCAAATAAAACCAAAGCCATCAGTGCCGCTGGATTATGAATAATCCGTACATACTTAATCTTATAATCCCCAGAAATTAACCAAAAAATCATAAAAGCCACGGTAGAAATACTCATTAATGCTGTTGGCAGAGCAATACTAAAACAAGCAAAAATAATCAGCCATAAGGTAATATTTTGAGTCACTTCTAAATATTTAGCTTTCATTTATCTATTAATTTACCAAGGAGAAATGTTTTTTGCTCAACTCAACCCCGAACAACCGTTCTAATTTCATAGCCCAACGGTGTTTAATTTCACGTTGAGCTGGCTGATAACTTAAGTCAGGTGAAAAATGTTGTTCGGCTTCAGAGTTTAACCAAGCCGTCATATTACTAGGATGTTGTCCCTTAAAGGGACTTAGTGCTTGAGGATCAATCTGGTAACCGTTAAAAAGAGGGTGATCATGTTGCCAATACTTACCGACACGTTTATTTTTTTCTCGCATCGCCGCAATACTTCGAACATGGCCATAATGATAAATGGGGGCATTCACTAATTTAGCCTTTGGATGTCGGCCTTGTTTGTTTTTAGTCATCACCACAAAGTACAAGCCATCGGGAGCCCATACCCGAATCGTATTACGGATAATTCGGCACTCTTGTCGATACCAGGCGGGACTGGTTGCTAACCACTTGGCACTACCAAAAAAATGATAATAATCAAAAGCTAGCGCTTCCACTTCAGGATTATTTAGGGATTGCTCCATGGCTTGACGAATTTTTGGCAAATCCTGTTCATGTAGCACTTCATCTCCCTCAAGATAAAAAGCCCAGTCTCCCGTACAGTTGTAATGCGCAATCATTTTTTGCTGCGCATAAACAAAACCACGGTCTTGCATGTTTTCATTCCACTGGGTTTGAATGATGATAATTTTATCTGATTGAATTGCCTGTAATCTTTCTAACGTATCATCCTCGCTATCCCCTACCGCAATAACAAATTCATCACACAAAGGTAGCGCAGATAAAATACTTTCTATAAAAGGATAACCCAACAATGAGCCGTTACGAATAAAGGTAAAACAACTAATCTTCATATTTATACTTTCTTGACGCCATGTTGGTTTTGCAAATTGAATCTATACTTCAGCTGAATTCAACCAAAGATCATGTTTATTACATAAACTCAGCACATAAAGCGTGCCGCTATAGTCTTTTAATGTAAAAGTAGATAGTGCTGCGCTGTCTTTAGTGGGGTCAAACAGATGTTCATCTAAAAATTTTTGGTTACTATCTAATAATACGTGCTTAACAATATAGTGCTCATAGCCTTTCATTTCATGAGCGGTCACTACTTTTATCGTGACTAAATCACTCACTTTTTGTATATCAATACTAGGTAAATGCGTGGCTACTTTTCCGTTCCAACGACCCGCATCATCCTTGGTGTAATAGATATCACTTGTGCCTTTATAAGGTTTATAAGTATTTGCCGAGACTAGTTTAGGAGCTACTATGCCAGCAACTAAGCCGACGGTACTTAAACGCATAAAATTACGACGTTCCATATTTTTCTCTTATTTAAAAGTTAATGACAACTCGATTAAAAATCAATGCAACTTGTATCATATCACAGGCTAATCATTGCCTGAGCCCTGATAAGCTTCCTTTCCATCTTTGACCGACCGAAAACCCTCATGTGCTGTTTTGAAAGCCTTTAAGATAATGGGCGCTCCACCTATGGCCACAGCATCCACTAAACAATACCAAGCCGCAACACCACTAGGAGGATTGCCTTGTGGTAAGTGCAATACCGGATCAATAGCTGCCCATTTCCATGTCCCCACAGCGGTACCAATGAGTTCCAGCCAAGTGGTAATAAAAAAAGCCGCTAAATAAACCATGGGCGAGCGGCCTTTAAATAGATAAATCAAGAATACGCAAAACAGCAACGCTCCGACATAATCGCCTTGCTCAGGAATACCGCTTACGCCCCATAATGACCATAAGCCGCACACGACTAAAACAAATACGGTAATTTCTCTAGCATAACGCAAAAACAATCCCGAACGCGCTAAAGCCACTGCCGTCAAATACACCATACCATGCCCTGGAGGCACATAAGCGGGCACATTTCCAAAGCGATAGGTATAGCCGCCCATGTAGGGTGAAGCAAAATGCTCACCAATGGTTGCAAAAATAACCGCAATTACAACTTGAGTTCTGACTTCTCTATTCTCACCCAGCAATAAGGCTATTAAAAAAACCCAACCGCTAACACCGAGTGCGTTTTGTTTTTCAATACCAGCACTAGCATCACTGATTAAACAAACCGCTACACAAAAAAAAGTAAAGGCGGCTATAACATAATCCCGCTTCTTATGGGGATAGAGAATACCTTTAATAGGAAAATGGCGAAGCACAACAACCTCTTAATAATTTAATAAACAAACTAACCCTCTCAAGCGAACATCCAAGCAAGCACCGCATAACGCCCCAGCTTTCCTAAAAATATCACTAAACAAGCAGGTAACAAAGGCAGTTTTAACCAACCGCCAGCAAAACAAAATGCGTCACCTATAATGGGCAGCCAAGAAAAAAACAATATCCATACACCTTTTTTTTTCACCAGCTCCAAAGCTTTTTGTTTATTTTCTGGTAGTAACTTAGCAATAGGACATTTTTTAGCCGCCATTACACCTAAGCCCCAAGTAGTCAGTGCACCTAAAGTATTACCCACTGTAGCAACCGCCAGCAATTGAATTATAGGGTGATGACCTTCTGACACTAAATAAGCCAAAAGCGCTTCTGAACCACCTGGGGCAATGGTAGAAGATATAAAGGCACTGATAAACAATCCCCAGATACCCGTTAATGTTTCTAACATTTTTCTCTCAAAAAAAAGCCCTGCAACCAAAGATAGCAGGGCCTTTTAACCAATTATTCTTTTATTTTTTAGATGGAATCATTTTCATTAAAGTAGATATCCACTTAACTAATAAGTCAAAACTTGTTCTGAATAAATCAAGTACATAAGCTACTACTTCTGCAGCACTCATACCTTTAAATTTACGTGCTAATAAAGGAGCCAACAGCAATCCTATAGCTAAACCAATGACGGTTACACCGGTAATACTCGACTCTTCTGGTACAGCGGCTTTTACGGCAGGTTTTACTGGCGGAGTTACGGCAACTGCTACAGCTGCTTTTGCTGCTTTAGCCGCATCTGCCTCGGCTTTAATAGCCAACTCAGGCAAGGTAGCTTTGTAATCATCGGCAACAACATAAGCCGTCACACCGGGAATACTGGGTAAATCACCATCACCTTTACCCACTTTAAGTTGGGCTTTCATGCCTTTTTCCATGTGTTGCGCTATATCGCAATGCACTAAATAAGTTTTATCACCCGGCGGTAAAATCAAAGTTCCTGAGATCTTTGAAGGACCTGAAGCCTCTAGGTGAAACATACCTTTAGGGTATAAATATTTGGGTAAACCATGCATCATCCACTGATGACGTATATTATCTTCATTAATAAAATGTACCGTTAATTTGGTACAAGGCTTGAAGTTAAATTCTTGTGTATCAAATGCGAACATTCTGCCTGGAAATTTCTCAGCATATTTATGTCCAGCATGTACAGTAATTTCTTTGGTTTCTGAGATACGATCACAGCCGCCAGGAAGATTATCGGCATTTTGTCCCATTACCATTCCGCCTGCCATGTCCATCAAATGGCCATCGCCGTGATTCATAAGCATGCCGTCATGATCTTCGTAATCCTGAGCCAATACTGGCACAGAAAAAAGCATCAACAGCATACTAACCGACAATAACTTTACCATTGTATTTTTCCTCTTTGATTCTTAATAAAATCGGCAGCCAGTAAAACAGACCAAGTCTTACACACTTTATAATTGTATGTAAGACTGGTCTCTCAAGGTTAATCACGTAGATAAACTACGTCGACTTAATCATTCTTTAACTTTACCGACGATTTCATTCACTTTGCGTTTAAAGCCTGCATTTGATAGATACAATGCATATAAACCAGCTAGGGCAAAAAATGCATATAGCAGCAAGTTATTTTTGCTAACTTGCTGGCCGCCACCCGCTTTAAAGCCCATGTGCACATCTAATCTTTGACCTTGAGTACGATTTTCAGTATCAGTTGAATCTGGCACCAAAGTAATGTGGATCAAGTATTGACCTGCCTCTGGCACGCCATTTGGCAATTCTAAATTAATGGAGCCCTTTTTATGCTTAGCACTAGGCAAGAAAAATACACGTGTACCTTCTGGCTCTTTTGTGACTTCGAACTCAACCAACATGTTTCTGTATTTCATGTCCTGATAATCGAAAACCAACTGCGTTAAAGTATCGGTACCTGGTAAGTTACCGCAGAACTCTTCCGCTGGAAACGCCTTTGGTTGATAAGCAGTGTAATGAATCCAATGAGTGGGTTCTAATTCAAATTTACATTGATCCGTATCGGTACCTGCTGCACCTCCATGCGCCCATACTGAAGCAGAGAAAAACACTCCCATAAGTACAAGATAGACCTTCTTTAATAACTGCGCTGTGTTCATAATACCTTCCCGTTTCGATAAATACTTATTATTATATAATTTTTTATGCGCTATTATGCTTACTTTAGCCAAAAATAATAATCGTAGCTAAATACCATAGTTATAGCATTGCAGACTCTAGCACACCCCTTTAGCTAAATAAAGAACTTGATAGAATCCTATACTATTTTTAATTTCTAATTGCGTATAGTGCTTACATTTGGCGCAACAGAAATAAAAAATCTACACTAGATATAACTCATAAGATAGTTTGTGCAAATAAAAAATTTTTACTAAAATTCTAGGACTACTTAAAAAATAGCTAAAATATATAAGTTATTTATTAAAAAATACTGCATTCCTAGAACCCAAAAGTAACAATACATTTATTGTGCTATTGCTATCCAGTCCTGCTTTTCGTAGACTTAAGCCAACTATTTTAAACGGAGCCTTAATCATGTCGTCGTTGACAACTTCAAAAGCGTGGATTGCCTTACAAGATCATTATGAGTTAACCAAAAATGATAGTCTTCGAGATGCTTTCAAAAAAGACATCAACCGCTTTAGCAAGTTTTCTATTCAACTTAATGAAATTCTTTTTGATTATTCAAAAAATAGAATTACAGAACAAACCAAGGCATTATTAATCGACCTTGCTAATCAAGCAGGACTTGATAATAAAATCAAAGCACTATTTTCCGGCGAAAAAATCAATACCACCGAGCATCGAGCTGTGCTCCATACAGCCCTGCGCAATAGATCTAATCAGTCTATATATGTTGATGGACAAGACGTCATGCCTGACATCAAGCGAGTACTAACAAAAATGCGTACTTTTTGTGATTCAGTTCGCTCGGGTGAATGGAAGGGCTATACCGGAAGAGCAATCACTGATGTAGTGAATATCGGCATAGGTGGCTCAGGATTGGGCCCAAAAATGGTTTCGATGGCCTTAACACCTTACAGCTCGTCCTCTTTAAAAGTACATTACGTTTCTAATATTGATCAAATCAATATTGTTGAAGTTTTAAAATCTCTTTCTCCAGAAACCACCCTTTTTATCATTGCTTCTAAAGTATTTAATACCCAAGAAACCATGATGAATGCTAAATCTGCCAAAAATTGGTTTCTGGCTGAGGCTCAAGATCCTCAAGCGATAGCAAAACACTTTGTGGCTATTTCAACTCATGCCGAAAATGTGGCCGCATTTGGCATTGATACCAACAACATGTTTGAGTTTTGGGATTGGGTCGGTGGTCGTTATTCTTTATGGTCAGCGGTAGGCTTATCCATAGCCTTATATATTGGCATGGATAACTTTGAAGAACTATTACAAGGTGCTTACGAAGCCGACTGCCACTTCTTTAACACGCCTTTTGAAGATAACATACCCGTGATTATGGCCTTACTGGGCGTTTGGTATAACAATTTTTATAATGCCGAATCTCATGCTTTATTGCCTTATGATCAATCCATGCGTTATTTTGCCGATTATTTTCAACAAGGTGACATGGAAAGTAATGGCAAAAGCATTAATCTACAAGGCGAAAAAGTAGACTATAGCACCGGCCCCATCATTTGGGGACAACCAGGTACTAATGGTCAACATGCTTTTTTCCAACTCATACATCAAGGTACTAAACTAATACCTTGCGATTTTTTAGCAGCAGCCAACAGTCATTACAAATTGCCTGAGCATCATGATATTTTAATTTCAAACTTCTTAGCTCAACCAGAAGCTTTAATGAATGGCCTCACTGAAGAAGAAGTCAAAAAGAAACTCAGCCCAGAACAACAAACTGATAGCTTGTTAGTGGCTTCTAAAGTATTCCCTGGCAACAAACCTTCAAATTCTTTTCTCTTTAGTAAAATGACACCCAAAAACCTGGGTTCTTTATTAGCGTTTTACGAACATAAAATTTTTGTGCAAGGCGCAGTTTGGGATATTAATTCCTTTGATCAAATGGGCGTAGAACTTGGAAAAGTACTAGCAGGCGTTATTTTGCCAGAACTTAAAAATGATGACGTTATTACATCTCATGATTGCTCTACCAATGCCTTAATTAATCGCTATAAACAATTACGAGAAGATTAATCAGCGTCTAGCTTTAAAAAAATCACGCAACAAACTGGAGCATTCATGCTCCAAAACCCCACCGACCCAGCTAATACGATGATTTAAAAAGCTGGCGTCGGCAAGGCTTAAAGCATTGCAAACTGCACCTCGTTTAGCATCATAAGCGCCGAACACCAAACGATTAATACGCGCATGACTTATCGCGCCCATACACATCACACATGGCTCCAAAGTGACATAAAGTGTGACAGCACCTAAGCGGTAATTTTCCAAGGCCAACCCTGCCGTTCTTAAGGCAACTATTTCAGCATGAGCGGTTGGATCATGAAGATCAATGACCGTATTCCAACCTTCGGCAATACACCGCTCATCCTTAACAATAACAGCACCCACAGGCACTTCACCCTGCTGCTCGGCTCGTTGAGCTAATCTAAACGCATATCGCATCCAGGCTTCATCTATAAGGGGATCTGTGTACATAACGGAATTCTAATTTAATTGTTAGTTAATGTTACGTAGCTTAACTCTCGTTTACCGCAGCAATGAATTGTTTTACCAAGTCTAACTTTGTGTAGGTCGGGTTAGCGATAGCGTAACCCGACATTTTGTAGTCTATTTTGTCGGGTTACACTATGCTAACCCGACCTACGTTAATAGCTTCTACTTTTTATCGTTCCTACGCACTAAATCACTGCCTACAACTGGCTTCATCTTTAGCAAATAATCACTACGACTTAGAGGTTCGTAAGGTAAAGGTAACAGGGCCATTATTGATTAATGATACCTGCATATCAGCTCCAAACTGTCCAAACTGCACCGATGGATAAACACCCAAGGCAACTTGCTGTAGATAACTAAATAATTGCTGGGCTTGATCTGGGGCGGCACCTGAAATAAAACTAGGGCGATTACCTTTTTGGGTATCTGCGGCTAAAGTAAATTGTGGCACGATCAACAATCCACCCTTAATATCTCTTAAACTTAGATTCATACGTTCTTGCTCATCTGCAAAAATCCTATAATTTAAGATACGCTCCAGTAAACGCTCAGCTTCTTTGGCAGTATCTTGTTTTTCTACAGCAAGCAACGCCAAAATACCTACCCCAATTTCAGCTATGTCCTGTTGATTAACCGTCACCTTCGCCATACTAACTCGTTGAATAATAGTGATCATCTATTCAGCATCCAATTAGCCAATCAACGCTTACTCTGCGTCAACCCGCATCATTACTTCCTGCCACAACTCATGATAAGCATCGATAGATTTACCTTTATGTACAAAACCACCTAAAGGCTGACGCTCTAAGCCCATACGCTCTATATCAGAGGCATAAGGAATGGCCGTTGTTAATATTTCAGGATGATTTTTAATTAAATCCTCCATGATATCTTTATGCATCTTTTTTCTACGGTCGGCCATGGAGAAAAAAGGGATCAAAGCAAGATTATCCAGATTATTTTCTGCTATAAAGGTTTTCAGTTGCTCTAAAGTTCGCAATGACAAAGTGGTCGGTATGATAGGCGACAATAAAATATCAGCCGCTGCAAAAACTGCCTCTGAAAGTAGTGAAATATTCGGAGGACAGTCTAGGAATACAAAATCGTAGTCTTCTGCCAAGGGTTTAAGTAATTTTCTAATTTGTGAAGTAGGTTTCTTTTTAGTATCCAAAACCAAATCTAAATTTCTAAACGAGAAATCCGCAGGCAATAAGTCTAGATTTTCAAAGTCAGTGCCTTTAATCAAGCCATCCAAATCACGCTTTCCAGCTATAAGGTCTTTGCTGCCGCCTTTAATCTTAGGTTTGATACGAAAATAATAACTGCTAGCGCCTTGTGGATCCAAGTCCCAAACCAAGGTGCGATAGCCTTTGCAAGCAGAAATGTAAGCCAAATTAACGGCGCTTGAGGTTTTACCCACACCACCCTTGATACTATATAAAGCTATGATCTTCATCAAATACGCCTATGTGTTAAAAATCAATTATTATCAAATTTACTAGGTATTTTAACTTATAAACATAACAACAATACGATTTTGTCGATACTTTGTTTAAACTAAAGACTGGCGTCAGTATTTAACAGCTTAGGTCGGGTTAGCGGCAGCGTAACCTAATACAATGCACTACGAGATGTCGAGTTACGCTGTCGCTAACCCGACCACAAACTCAAATAACCCCAAAAAACAACCCATACACAAGCCAAAGATAATAACATCACGCCAAGTTCTACATGAATGCAAGTCGCTTATAGTTTATAATCAAGCCCTTTTAAAGTTTTCATCAAGCAATGTCTTTGGCATTGACTATCGACTGTCATAGGTTAAACGCAACTCCATGCAAGAAATAAATCCAATTAAAAATAAAATTGCCGACTTAAAAAGTCGGGGCGATTCCCTTAGGGGGTATCTTTGACTTTGATGTTAAGAATGAACGCTTAGTCGAAGTTTTAAGAGAATTAGAAAACCCCAAGATTTGGGACAATCCCGAACTAGCTCAAACCTTAGGTAAAGAACGCGGTCAATTAGAAGTCATTGTTAACACCATTAATGATTTAGAACGTGGCTTGGCTGATGCTGAAGAACTTCTAACGATGGCTATAGAAGAAGATGATGAAGAAACCGTAGTAACCGTAGTTGATGACTTAGCGCATTTCGAAAAAAGAGTCGCTGATCTCGAGTTTAGACGCATGTTTTCTGGTCAGATGGATCCCAACAACGCCTTCTTGGATATACAATCTGGATCGGGTGGTACCGAAGCGCAAGATTGGGCTTCTATCATCGAACGTATGTTCTTACGCTGGGGCGAACGTAAAGGCTTTAAAACCGAACTTATTGAAGAATCACAAGGTGATGTCGCGGGCATTAAAAGCGCCACTATTCGCTTTGAGGGTGAATATGCCTTTGGCTGGTTGCGGACTGAAACCGGTGTACATCGCTTAGTAAGAAAATCACCCTTCGACTCTGGTAATCGCAGACATACGTCTTTTGCCTCTGTGTTTGTCTCACCAGAAATTGATGACGACATTGATATCGACATTAACCCCGCTGATATTCGCGTCGATGTCTATCGTGCCAGTGGCGCCGGTGGTCAACATATCAACAAAACTGAATCTGCTGTGCGTATGACCCATAACCCAACAGGCATCGTCGTACAATGTCAAAGCGATCGCTCGCAACATAAAAATCGAGCAACGGCGATGAAGCAATTAAAAGCTAAGTTATATGAGTTAGAAATGCGTAAACGCAGCGAGTCGGCTCAAGCCTTAGAAGATACCAAATCAGATATAGGCTGGGGCAGTCAAATTCGTTCTTATGTACTCGATCAATCGCGCATCAAAGATTTACGTACAGGTCAAGAAACGGGCAATACACAAGCGGTGCTAGATGGCGATTTAGATCAGTTTATTGAGGCGAGCTTAAAAAGCGGTTTGTAGATTTATTATGAATAAAATTGAGCTTGAAAATTTAGCCAGTATCAGAATTACAGAAGCAGAGATTCTTTTAACAGCAAATTGTTATCAAGGTGCTTACTATTTGGCAGGCTACGCACTAGAATGCACATTGAAAGCGTGTATTGCCAAGCAAGTTAAAGAATTTGATTTCCCCGATAAGAAACTAGCGAATGATAGCTACACTCATAACCTTGCTAATCTAATGTTTACGGCTGGCTTAAAACAAAAACTAAACGAACAAGAAAAACAAAATGAAGAATTTAAATTAAACTGGGCAATTGTTATTGAATGGTCAGAGGAGTCCCGTTATAAATTCGCCATTACAAAACAAGAGGCACATGATCTTTATATTGCAATTACCGATAATGAATCAGGAATACTACCGTGGCTAAAGAAATATTTATGACTCAATGGTTTTCTGACCAAATGCTTGTAGCGGGCGAAGCCTTAATAAAGTGTTTAGATGAAACTGATGCCAAAGTACAAGCCGCTTTTTGGATATTGGATGCCGAAAATAAAACATGGAAATTGACAATAGTTTCACCACTCGTGGGAAGTGAAGGGCCAAGAAACTATTACCGACGTATTAATACTATTAATGAGTCTGCAAAATCCGATGAAGACGTGATTGCATTGCATGATATTAGTGTTAGCAATACCGACAATCGCATTGTTAAGGCAATAAAACGCAGTGTGTTGGGAAACTCTATACTTGGAAACAACAGGCTAGGCAGGAATACGCTAGGCGGGGTTTATATTGAAGATATGTACCTTTATCGAATGGACTGGAAGCTACTTGAAAACAATACTCCCAACACCACAATGATCGATAGAACCCTACACCTGAACCCTTAAAAAAAGTGTTCTGATTCTATTACCCTCTTATACCCTAACGCACTCAGTGCTTTTATAACTTAACATTTAAAACCCATGTCAGACATACAACAAGACGAACAAGAACAAATCAAACAACGCCGTAGCAAGTTAAGTGAACTACGTGAAAATGGCAGCATTGCCTTCCCTACTGACTTTCGTCGCAATAGTATTGCCGGAGAATTGTTCGCCCAATATGGCGAAAAATCGAAAGAAGACTTAGAAGCCGAACCCGTCCGCGTCAAACTGGCTGGCAGAATGATGACCCGCCGAGTCATGGGTAAAGCCAGCTTTGCTCACATACAAGACATGTCCGGCAAGATTCAACTTTATGTCACTAGAGATACCCTGCCTGAAAACTTTTATAACGAGCAATTTAAAAAATGGGATATTGGCGACATTATCGGCGCAGAAGGTGTGCTCTTTATCACTCAAACGGGTGAATTAAGTGTTAAGGTCGATGATATCAGACTCTTAACCAAAGCCTTAAGGCCTCTACCTGAAAAGTTTCATGGTCTTGCTGATCAAGAAATCAAATATCGTCAGCGTTATTTAGATTTGATCATGAGCGAGCAATCACGTGATACTTTCTTAATCCGTTCAAAAATAGTCGCTTATATCCGCCAATTTCTAAATGAACGCCAGTTCTTAGAAGTTGAAACCCCTATGATGCAAGTCATTCCTGGTGGTGCAACCGCAAGACCTTTCACCACACACCATAATGCCCTAGATATGGACATGTTTTTGCGCATTGCACCTGAGCTGTATTTAAAACGCTTAGTCGTCGGTGGTTTTGAACGAGTCTTTGAAATCAACCGCAACTTTCGTAACGAAGGTTTATCAACGCGCCATAATCCAGAATTCACCATGCTGGAGTTTTATCAAGCCTATGCTGAATATCATGACTTAATGGATTTAACCGAAGCTATGTTGCGAGGTATTGCCTTAGAAGTAATGGGTAAAACAGAAGTCACTTATCAAGGTGAAACCTATGATTTTGGCAAACCCTTTGATCGCATGACTGTGGTTGAGTCTATCCTGCACTTTAATCCTGACTTAACAGCGGTTGATCTTGATAGTCGTGAGGCCGCTCTTATCGTTGCCCAAAACTTAAAGATTCCTGTTAAAGACGGTTATGGCTTGGGTAAGATACAAATTGAGATTTTTGAGAAAACCGTAGAAAGCCGTTTGATGAATCCAACCTTCATTACTGCCTATCCTGTTGAAGTATCACCGCTGGCAAGACGTAATGACGATAACCCTCATGTCACCGATCGTTTTGAGTTTTTTGTGGGTGGACGAGAAATCGCTAACGGTTTCACTGAATTAAATGATGCCGAAGATCAAGCGGCACGCTTTCAAAAACAAGTCGAAGAAAAAGAAGCTGGCGATGATGAAGCCATGCATTTTGATGCCGATTATATTATTGCCTTAGAACATGGCATGCCACCTACCGCAGGCGAAGGCATTGGTATCGATCGTTTAGTGATGTTATTTACCGATGCGCCATCTATTCGTGATGTCTTGTTATTTCCACACATGCGACCTAAGGCGTGAAGTCATTAATTTAGGGCTTGGGAGCAATTTAAAGAACCATAGGGGCGTATGCAATACGCCCCTACTGAGCATCACCTACTAATTTAGATATCTATGCATGTAGAGACAGGTCGCGACCTGTCCCTACGGTGTTCTTATACAATTATAAGCTCATCAATAATCATCTTTACGTCGCCTTAAAGCTGCAAACACCACATCAGGTGCAGCACCCACTAAGCCTAGTTCTTTTTGTATACTAATATTGTCGACTCTAAAGAACGGATTAGTGGCTATTTCATCAGCAATCGTAGTAGGCACTGTCGATTTATTTGCTGCTCTAAGCTCCTTAACTGCCAGCATCTTTTCTTGTAATTTAAGATTATCAGGCTCAATACTTAAAGCAAACTCAGCATTAGCCATTGTATATTCATGCGTACAATACACCCGAGTTGACGGTGGCAAAGCTTTTAAGGCCTGTAAAGATGTATACATTTGTTGCGGCGTACCTTCAAACAAACGACCACAACCCATCACAAACAAAGTATCTCCGCAAAACAATGCTTGATCCTCTGCAAAAAAATAAACAACATGACCACTGGTATGACCGGGCGTCTCTATAACCTGAGCTTGATGCTGCCCCAATAAAATGACATCACCTTGCTCAACGCCGACATCGATGCCAGGAATACGCTCTCGATCAGATGCCGCCGCAATAATCTTACAGCCTGTTTGTTCCTTTAAGGCTAAATTGGCTCCGACATGATCCCAATGATGATGGGTATTTAAAACAAAGTTCAGTTGCCAGCCTTTTTCAGCCAATATATCCAATACGGGTTGTTCTAAAGCGGGATCAATGACAGCCGTTTCTAAGCTAAGGCAATCATGCAGCATATAGATGTAGTTATCGTTTAACACAGGAATTTGTAGTATTTCTTGCATGGGGTTGTGACTCTAAGAAAAAAGGCTAATAGCTTATAAGCCTTAGTTTAGCATCTAAATTATAATGCAAAGTAACATAGATCTTCGCTTGTTAACTCGCAATATTAATCGTTGAAAAAGTTTTGGCCGTTATCTTTGTAGAGCAGATACTGAGTTTGTAAATGTAGCTCCGATTGCTGGGATGTAGCGCAAGAGACTGTGAAAGTATTATGACTTTAGCTTCCCCCTTTGTAAAAGGGGGATTGAGGGGGATCTTATTAAGTCATAGATTATTGATATTTAACAATAATTTTTTAATAGATCAAATCTCCCCTAACCCCTCTTTGCTAAAGAGGGGGAATAAAAAGAATACTTTCACAGTCTCGCAAGCGGAATCCCAGCCATTAGAACATTGGAGTTATAAGACTGAGGAGACAATTATTCTGACGCAGGGGGATAGCTTATCGATTAACTCAGCAAAAAATTATGAGGCGATTAATAAATAAAATATCACTATAGTAATGTGCTGAACAACAGTGGAGCGCATTCTATAAAAGTAATGTTTATTATTTTGACTTACCTTAATTTTATCCACACATCCATTGAATACAAACAAAGCTCAGGCTTAGGGCTTATTTTTTGATACACTTACCCTATGAAAACACCTTCTCTATCACACTCAAATAAACATCATGACTAACTTTACCCTCACCGCTATTTCTCCTATTGATGGTCGCTACGCCGATAAAGTAGACGCACTACGTCCAATATTTAGTGAATATGGCTTGATTCGCTTTCGTGTACTAGTTGAAGTCCGCTGGCTGCAAGCTTTGGCTCAACAGCCTTTAATCACTGAAGTCAGTCCATTCAGTGATAAAGCCAACCAACTACTAAACGCTATTATCAGTGACTTTTCAGAAGCCGATGCTCAGCGTGTCAAAGACATAGAAAAGACCACTAATCACGATGTTAAAGCCGTTGAGTATTTACTTAAAGAAAAAATAGCCGGCTGCGCTGAACTCGAAAAAGTCAGTGAGTTTATACATTTTTCCTGTACCTCAGAAGATATTAACAATCTATCTTATGCCCTGATGCTTAAAGAAGGCCGTATTGTTATCCAAGCACAAATCACTGAGTGTATTAATGCACTCAAAAAATTGGCTATAGAAACAGCCGATCAACCTATGTTGTCACGCACCCACGGTCAATCAGCCACACCAACCACAGTAGGCAAAGAATTTGCCAACGTGGTCGCACGTATGCAACGCCAACAGGATCAATTACAAGCAGTTGCTTTACTGGGTAAAATAAACGGAGCAGTTGGTAACTATAATGCTCATGCCATTGCCTACCCGGATGTTGATTGGGCGAAATTTTCCCAAGACTTTATAGTTTCACTAGGCTTGCAATTTAATCCTTACACCATTCAAATTGAACCTCATGATTATATTGCTGAGTTTTTTCATGCATTATCACGCTATAACACCATCTTGCTAGATTTCGACCGTGATATTTGGGGTTATATTTCCTTAGGCTATTTCAAACAACGCGTGATTGCTGGCGAAGTAGGGTCTTCTACCATGCCTCATAAAGTTAATCCTATTGATTTTGAAAACTCAGAAGGTAATGTGGGAATCGCCAATGCCTTGTTTGGCTTTTTAGCAGAAAAGTTACCGGTATCACGCTGGCAACGTGATTTAACTGATTCCACGGTATTAAGAAATATCGGCGTTGGTATTGCCCATACCAGTATTGCTATTCAAGCAAGCTTAAAAGGCATTTCAAAATTACAAATAAATGTTGATGCCATCGAAGCCGATCTTAATGACAATTGGGAAGTATTAGCAGAACCCATACAAACAGTCATGCGTCGCTACGGTATAGAAAAACCTTACGAAAAACTAAAAGAATTAACACGAGGCAATCGTATTACCCCAGACCAAATGCAAGCCTTTATTGATAAGCTCGAAATACCTGATGATGCAAAAGCCGCCTTACTGGCCTTAACGCCACGCACTTACACGGGTTATGCAGAGCAACTAGCCAAAACGGTTTGATCCTCAAAATCAAATCACGTGGGACGGGGTTTATAAGCTCATCCCTAAGGTTTAACGTTTCGAAAACTATTAGGTAACTCAACCCCCGACCGACATTAGACTCCCCCTTTTAAGCATAGGTATCTACACAAGTTTCTTATCGGCGTGGAAACGATAATAAAACACCGTGGGGGCTTATTACATTCGCCCAACATTGAAAGTCTATATGTTATAGGGCTTATTTTATAAGGGCGTATGCAATACGCCCCTACGATCTTCACCACAATGTTATCGTTCTTGCGTGGGAATGCTACACAAGTATCTCAGCTAGTCGCTTAGCCCTCTATTTGTATATCTCATATACTGAAATACTATTTGTATCATTTATTTTTTAGGGTAAACTTCAAAGCGCTTACTTTGTAATGGACTGATTTCTTCCATTGCATCTTTTACAAACAGAACCTCGCAAACAAAGCGGTTCTTTTTATATCACAATAATAATTAAGAGGTATTTATGAGCAAGATTTTAAATGAAGTATTATCAGCCAACCGTGATTATGTAAATGATTTTGGTGACAAAGGCGAACTACCTTTACCTCCAGGCAGACATTTTGCCATCCTAACCTGTATGGATGCCCGCCTAGATCCTGCAAAATATGCTGGTTTATCAGAAGGTGATGCTCACGTTATTCGTAATGCCGGTGGTCGCGCCAGTGATGATGCTATCCGCTCACTCGTTATTTCTTATAAATTATTAGGCACTAAAGAATGGTTTGTTATCCACCACACTAACTGTGGCATGGAATTATTCAATAATGAAATCATGGGCGATTTATTAAACAGCAGCCTAAAAACAGCCTCTATCGATGCTAGCGGCTGGCACGATTGCTGTGAAGGCCATGGCTCTGCAGAAGGCAAATACATCAACTGGCTGACTATTAAAGATCAACAAGAAAGCGTCTTAGAAGATGTATTACGCATTAAAAATCATGCTTTAGTGCCTTCAGATATTCCTGTATATGGCTATATCTATGAATGCTCTACTGGCCGTTTAATTGAAGTGCCTGCTGCGACTGAAGCAGGTAAAGCTAGCTAATAAGGTTCTGAGTCAACCTAAATCTAATCGTAACGGGGATAACCCCCCCGTTACTCACTTTACAAAAACCATTGAAGCATCTAAACGTTTCAGTCAGAATTTCCCACGCTCAGCTTCAGAGATACCAGCACTCTCTATATCATCAACATTAAACATTAATTTACTATGATCGACCCAATCATCGACACGCTTACTAAAGATAAAGTTAATTTAGAGACCTCAAAAATTGCTTGGCAAGAACTTCAGCGCTTTTTTGCCAGTGGCGCCGCCGTATTTGTGGCATCTGAACTTGATTTGGTAGAAGTAGCTCATCAGTTTTCTATTGATAATAAAGACCAAGTCGCAGAATGGATGCAAAATCAACAAGTAGCTTTAGTATCAGATCTCCAAGCCCTCGCTTGGCTAGAAGCTGATGCCGATGTCTGGGCAGTAGTCGTTAAACCTTGGATATTGGTACAAGGTTGCTAATTAGTGTAGATTGACAAAAAATTTAATATACCCAAGATCTTATTTTTCTTACATCCATAAACAATGATTATGGAATAAACCAAACTTTCTACAGCCGTACGGCGGTTTAATCTATATGGAATATTCGCGTAGGGTGGATTCGCGCTAGCAATCCACCACATACTGAGCTTAAGACCGACTTTCACCTGTATGCTTACTCGTGAGTTTTTTTCGATTGCTTTCAAGTTTGCGAATGTG
>CAIZMK010000039.1 GCA_903934035.1 uncultured Methylococcaceae bacterium | reverse complement strand
TGCAATTTGCCCCTACGGTGTTTTTTTATCGTTTCCACGCCGATAAGAAACTTGTGTAGATACCTATGATTATAAAGAGGAGGCTTTAAGAAGAATTGCCTATGTGAAAAAACCTAATGTCGTCGCACGAAATGATAGCTAATGTCTTAGACGTGGCGATTATTTCGTTTTTCTAAAAAGTGTTGCTCAAGCTTCTTGAAGTAAATATGAATGCCAACAAGAAAGCCGCCGGCTATTGGTAAAGCTAGATACCAATGTTCTTTAGCTATAGCTAATAAACCTAAAATTTCATCACCATAAATATAGGCAGGCGTTATGGTAATAGCTGCCCATGCCCATGCACTCAATAGATTGATTATTGCGAACTTTTTAGCGGAGTATTTGGTTATGCCTATCGACATTGGGATGACGGTACGTAAACCGTACATATAGCGTTGTAAGAAAATAATGGGCCAGCCGTGTTTTTTCAATAGTAAATGAGCAATAGCGAATTTACGACGCTGATTATGGAGTTTGCGTTGAATCATGCCTTTATTCATTCGACCTATATAGAAATATATTTGATCGCCGGTAAAGCCACCTAAGCCTGCTATAAAAACGGTTAAGAAATATTTCATGTCGCCAGTATGAGCCATAATGCCGCCCATAATTAAGCCCATTTCACCTTCTATGATGCTCCATAGAAATAAAATAACGTAACCGTACTCTTTGAGCCAGCCGATGAATAGATCTTCCATAAATAATTAGTTCCGCTGAGGGGATGCTTTTATTGCAACTAACAAATTGCAGATGAATAACAAAAAACTCATATTAACATAACATCGATCAGAGAAGAGCATGTAAGTTATTGCCATGCTCTTCTAGGAAACCATTTATTTCATTGCTTCAACAATAGCATTACCCATTTCGATAGTGCCACAGGTTGATTCTGGATTGATGTCTTTAGTTACGAATATCCCTTCATTGACAACTTTGTCAACAGCCGTTTTGATTTTAGCGGCTGCCGCTGTTTCACCTAGATAATCTAGCATCATAATGCCAGCCATAATAACGGCTAGAGGATTAGCTAAATTCTTTCCAGCAATATCAGGGGCACTGCCGTGTACTGCTTCAAATAAGGCTGCGTCTGCACCGATATTTGCACCAGGAATTAGACCTAAGCCACCTACTAAACCAGCAGTCAAGTCAGATAAAATATCGCCGAACATATTGGTACAAACGATGACGTCAAATTGTTGAGGATTCATTACCATGTGCATACACGCGGCATCAATGATTTTCTCATCAAATTGAATGTCAGGATAACGCGCAGCCGTTTCTCTGGCGATATCGAGAAATAAACCTTGAGTATATTTTAAGATATTGGCTTTATGACAAACTGTGACTTTCTTGCGACCATTGTCTCTAGCATATTTGAAGGCATAATCAATAATGCGTTCTGATGCACTGCGAGTAACGACGGCTAAACTTTCAGCAATATCTTTTTTAGGGGTTAGATAATGTTCAAGTCCTGCATATAAGCCTTCGGTGTTTTCGCGGACGATAACAATATCGACATCATCAAAGCGTGTTTTGATGCCAGGCCAGGTCTTCGCAGGACGAACATTAGCATATAGTTCATATTGCTGGCGTAAAGCGACGTTAATGCTTCTAAAGCCTGTACCGACTACCGTAGTTAATGGCCCTTTGAAGGCTAATCGAGTTTGATCGAATGACGCTAAGGTTTCATCAGGAAGTGGCGTGCCGAACTTTTCAAAAGCAGCTAAACCTGCATAAGCTTCTTCCCATTGAATATTTGCACCTGACGCATTAATAACTTTTACGGCTTCATCCATAATGGAAGGGCCAATACCATCCCCTTTTATCAATGTGACTTTGTGCATGACTATCTCCGAAGTGGAATTGATGAATTCGCTAAATAGCAAATATAAAGCAAACTAGATGAACAGATTAGGTTGTACGGTTTCTATGCTGCCGTAAAAACCTAATCTGATTACAGTATAAATAAAAGTTGATTATTGTGAAATTATTTCGAACGTTTAGCCGCTGCAATGCGCATACGTAGGGCATTTAGCTTGATAAAACCTTCGGCATCTTTTTGATTGTAAGCACCACCATCATCTTCAAAGGTAGCAATACTCTCATCAAATAAACTGTCGGTGCTTGATTCTCTTCCAACAACAATGACGTTACCTTTATAAAGTTTAAGTCTAACTTTACCATTTACATGAAGCTGAGACTCATCAATCATGGTTTGTAGTAAAGTGCGTTCAGGGCTCCACCAGTAACCGTTATAAATTAAAGAAGCATAACGTGGCATTAATTCATCTTTTAAATGCGCAACTTCACGATCTAAGGTTAATGATTCAATAGCGCGATGCGCTTTTAACATCACAGTTCCGGCTGGGGTTTCATAACAACCACGAGACTTCATACCCACGTAACGGTTTTCAACTAAATCTAAACGACCAATACCATTAGCGCCAGCAATTTTATTAAGTTGTTCTAACACGGTAGCCGGTGAGCAAGCTACGTCATCAATAGCAACAATGTCGCCTTGTTGGTAAGTTAATTCAATATAAGTGGCTACATCGGGGGCTGCTTCAGGAGAAACAGTCCAACGCCACATATCTTCTTCAGGTTCAGTCCAAGGGTTTTCTAAAATGCGACCCTCATAAGAAATATGCAGTAAATTAGCATCCATAGAATAAGGAGAGGTTTTACCTTTTTTCATTTCAACAGAAATGCCATGCTTTTCAGCATAATCCAGTAACTTTTGACGAGAATTTAAATCCCATTCACGCCAAGGTGCTATCACTTGAATGTCAGGACGTAAAGCATAAGCACCTAATTCAAAACGAACTTGATCGTTACCTTTACCAGTAGCGCCATGAGAAATAGCCGATGCATTTGTTTCATTAGCGATTTCAATTAAACGCTTAGCAATTAAAGGGCGTGCAATAGAAGTGCCTAATAAGTATTCGCCTTCATAAACGGTATTGGCGCGAAACATGGGGAATACATAATCACGTGCAAAGTCTTCACGTAAATCTTCAATATAGATGTCTTTAATGCCCGCCGCTTTGGCTTTAGCGCGAGCAGGCTCAACTTCTTCGCCTTGACCTAAATCTGCTGTAAAGGTAACGACTTCACAGTCATAAACATCTTGTAACCATTTTAGAATAACAGAAGTATCTAAACCTCCAGAATAAGCCAAAACTACTTTATTTATTTTCGACATAACATCCATCTACTTTGAGTGAAAAATTGCGTAGATTATACCCGAAAATGGCAGGTTGAGAGTAGAGATCTGTGATGTGATAGGTCTTCGTGTAATGATATTTGTTTGTGTTGTTATCATCTTGCTTACACGTATGAATATTTGAATCGTTGCCGTTTCGGCATAGGTATCTACACAAATGATTGTTAGCATTCCCACGCAAGAGCAATAACATTGTGGTGAAGATCGTAGAGGCGTATTGCATACGCCCTTATAAAATAAGCCCATATAAAATGGGTTCAATAAACGGGCGTATGCAATAGAGACTGTGAAAGTATTCTGACTTTAGCTTCCCCCTTTGTAAAAGGGGGATCGAGGGGGATTTTATTAAGTCAATAGGTTATTGATATTCAATAATAATTTTTTAATAGATCAAATCTCCCCTAACCCCTATTTGCTAAAGAGGGGGAATAAAAAGAATACTTTCACAGTCTCTATTGCATACGCCCGTTTATTGAACCCATTTTATATGGGCTTATTTTATAAAGGCGTATGCAATACGCCTCTACGATCTTCACCACAATGTTATTGCTCTTGCGTGGGAATGCTAACAATCATTTGTGTAG
>CAIZMK010000038.1 GCA_903934035.1 uncultured Methylococcaceae bacterium | reverse complement strand
GTAGGGGCGTATTGCATACGCCCAACATTGAAAGTCCCATTTTATAGGGCTTATTTTATAAGGGCGTATGCAATACGCCCCTACGATCTTCACCACAATGTTATCGTTCTTGCGTGGGAAGGCTAACAATTATTTGTGTAGCTACCTATGGCTAAAGAGGAGGGCATGAAAATAATACTTTCACGGTCTATATCACTCTATCCATATATGCTTCGACTATATGATATTAGCGATTTAAATAAGCTGCTGTGTATGGGTTATGCAATTGTAGTTGCTCTCATCACTTGATAATGATTTTATCAATACACTGTAATAAAAAATATAAGTCTATTGTAATAAATAACTTACATTATTATCTATTAATGTTTTCAAAAATGAGCTATGTTTTTAACGGTACTGAAAATATAGTTTGTTTAGTTATTTTCTTTGTGTAATACTTAAAAAACTTAGATTTATTGCTAGATATTTTTTAAGCTTATTTCCTTTTAGTGCCACGATTTGAATGAGTTTTGTGACTGCTATCTTATTAGTTGTTTGGCTCTTGCCTCGCGCCATGTTTATTGCGACTGGGTTTGATGACCTAGGTGGCAGATTTAATTGCATAGCTTGTCAACTTTTCAACCTAACGTATGTTATTGGGCGGTAGTAGCATCAACTTTGTTTGCTATACCTGAGCTTTGTCACCTTAGTCGCTTAGTTTCTATTACAATTTAAGCAGTTACAAGCCAAGTTGACTAGGTTGGTGTCCGAGTACAGCGAATCGGAAGACAAATAGGCTGGATTGGTGTTCGAGTAGGGTGAATCGGAAGACAAATTGACTGGATTGGTATCCGAGTACAGCGAATCGGAAGACAAATAGGCTGGATTGGTGTCCGAATACGGTGACTAGGAAGACAAATAGGCTGAGTTGGTCTCCAAGTACAGGGAGTCGGAAGACAATTCGACTGAATAAGGCGCCGAGTAAGGCGACTAGATCAAAAATCAGACTTAATCGGTAAAACAAGCTTTTAGCTTGCAGCAAGAACTTATCAAGTGACTATAGGGTATGGCCACTTTGAGTAATATCTCTATCAATCACCCTTAACTTAATAGGTCAATATCATGAAAAAAATCACTGTAGTTTTAGACTTTATCCCTTATGCAGTTTCGGAAAAAGTGACTTTTTGTCGCAATGTAAATGACAAACTCTTCGGCAATGCACTTTATCCTGCGCCTGATGTGACTTTAGTTGATGCAAAAGCGGCTGTCGATGCTTTAGAAACTGCAATTTTGGCGGCTAAAGATGGTGGGCATACGGCTATTTCGGCGATGCATGATGCAGAAAAACGAGTCAATGATATTTATAGAAAATTAGCCAACTATGTAGATCGCACCGCCGCAGGTGATGAGACTAGTATATTAAGCAGTGGCTTTCATATTTCTAAACAACCGGTTATAACACCTAAAGCTGAGTTGGCCGCTGTTGATGGGGATCATTCAGGTAGTGTTAGATTAGTGGCTAAAGCTTTATTGGGAGCCGTAGCCTATCTTTGGCAAATGGCTATAGACGACGGAGCGGGAACGGAACTAATTTGGATTGCTATCGGCAGTAGTACTCGCGCTAATTTTGAGGTGAATGATTTAGAAGTTATGAAGCGTTATAAATTTCGCTTCGCGGCTGTAACAGTTGATGGTACTACCGATTATTGCGCGCCTGTTACAAAAATTATTGTTTAGTATGCCCGCCCTCTCTCAACAAAGGCATAGGTATTTACAGAAGTTTCTTAACGGCGTGGAAACGATAAAAAAACACCGTAGGGGCCGCCCAACATTGAAAGTCCAATGGTATAGAGCTTATTTTATAAGGGCGTATGCAATACGCCCCTACGATCTTCACCACAATGTTATCGTTCTCGCGTGGGAATGCTAACAATTATTTGTGTAGATACCCATGCAACAAAGGGGGGATGCAATGTCATTAAGTTAAGGATTTGTCGCCCCTACAGATTATTTGCTTTCCCCTGGTCCTTAACTTAATGACATTGGGGGGTGTCTTTATCATCAAACAAAAGCCTTTTATTAAAAATAGTCGAGGTGATATGAATAAAAATTGGTATTTTTCTATGGCGCTATGTGCTATTTGGCTTATCGTCTATACACCGCTGATTCAGGCTGATAGTTTTATGCTATCAAATCCTGTCAATACAGCATCGGTCTCGCCAACCTTAAGTTATGGCGAAAAGATTGCTGATAAAGGGCTTAATGCTTTCGCTAATTTAACAACAGCTTCACTTGAAATACCCAAAAATGTGATTAATACCATGAATCATAGTAATTTCTTTTATGGCTTGGTGGGTGGATTTTTTAAAGGCATCTTTAATATGCTAGGCAGAACGGGATGTGGTGTTGCTGACTTAATAACTCTGCCATTACCGACTGAGCCTATCATTTCTCCAGCGTATGTATGGGATAATTTTGATAGAGATACCAGTTATGGTTCAGTGATGCGGTTAGATAAGGCTTCTAAATAGTAACCTTATCCTGATATCAACATGTAAATCTCTATTTTTAGAATGCTAAGGGCTATCGACTCACATCTTAAAGCATAGGAGACTGTGAAAGTATTCTTTTTATTCCCCTCTTTAGCAAAGAGGGGTTAGGGGAGATTTGATCTATTAAAAAATTATTATTAAATATCAATAACCTATGACTTGATGAAATCCCCCTCGATCCCCCTTTTACAAAGGGGGAAGCTAAAATCATAATACTTTCACAGTCGCATAGCTATATTCACAAGTAAGTTCGCATTATCTGTACATTTTACAACGTAGGGACAGGTCGCGACCTGCCCCTATATTACGATCGGCCTCTAGGTTACTCGATATCAACTTATTTAACTCGTAAAAAGCAATCTGTAGGCTTTAATAGCAACACTATTTCAGTCTATCAACTTAAGACGCTTTTCTAAGTTCGCCCATGCCGTTAGGCTTTTTGACGATTTGTAATTGAGCTTTAATACGTTTTTGTACGGCTTCTACATGAGAAATGACACCGACAGTTTTGCCATGAGTCTGTAAGCTTTCTAAAGTGCTAATAACGGTATAAAGTGCATCAGCATCCAGATTGCCAAAGCCTTCGTCAAGAAATAAAGACTCGACTGAACGGCCGTTATTAGCTAACTCAGAAAGTCCGAGCGCTAAAGCTAGACTGACTATGAAGCTTTCTCCACCCGATAAGGACTTAGGTAATCGGCGATTATTAGCTTGATAAGTATCTTCAATTTCTAAGGCTAAGCCTAGATCGCTATGACCTTTGCGTAAATAATACCGACCGCTGATTTTTTCTAATAAAGCATTGGTTTGCGATAATAGTTGGTCAGCCATGGTTTGTTGAACGCGACGTCTAAAGGCCATGCCACTACTTTCCGTAGCGAATAAAGCAACTTCTGCAAAATAGGGTTTAGAAATAGCGGTTTGTTGATTCAATTGCAATGTTAGCGATTCATAGTGTTGTTGTAAGCCTTGTTGATCATTAAGCTGTTTCTCTAGGTGCTGAACTTCCATTTCAGTGATTGCTATTTTTTCATTAATGCTTTTTAGTTGAACGTCTAAATCTACCAAGTTTAATGATAAATCTATGTTAGCAAGGTCAGTCGCTAGTTGCTTTTGATTATCTGCTAGGGTTCTATTAAGGACTTCAATATGTTGCTCTAATGCAGCTTTGCTATGTTCAAGATCCGCTTGCTGAGCTATTGTCCTCAATAAGTCACTCACTTCTTGAACGCTAGTAAAGGCTGTCTTGGCTAATTTTTCTTGTAGGTGTCGCTGTAAGTCTGAAATTTCTTGAGCAAGATTTTCCAACGCTAGTTCTTTATCGGCGATTAATTTTTGTTTTTCGATTAAGGCTAAATGAAGAGCGATATGCTCTTCTTTTTTCAGTTGATCATTGTAGATAGTGATTAATTCATTGCAGCGCAAAATTTCTGCTTGGCAGGCAGTTTGCTGAGTTTCTAATGTGGCTAATTCTTCAATTAAGCTTTTATGGCGGAAAGCATAGCCATGATAATCTTGTCTTCGGGCATTAAGTTTATCGAATAAGACATCTTCTTGACCATAGTTAGGCATTTTTTCGCCGAGTAAGGTCAGTTGAGTGAGTATCTTGTCAGCTAGTTGTTTCTCTTGCTGCTCAAAAGCGCTGAGCTCTGTGCTGATATCTATTTGTTCTTGAGTTAAGCCTTCATTACTTGAACCGAGTTGTTCAATACTGATTTGTAATTGCTCAATAGTCGCTGTACATGTGACGAGTTGAGCCTTAGATTTTTTAAGTTCGGCTTGTTTGTTGCGATAGCGTTTGATAAAGAGAGCGGTGTTAGCAAGTTCGTCGTTTTCTTTTTGTATGAGCTCCTGCATTAAAGATAACTTAGTAATATCAAGATCAGGGCTGGCCACGTTAAGACGATTACATAAGTTTAACCATTCAGCTCTAATTTGTTGGCGTAGTGTATTTCGAGCAGAATTTCTTTCTATTTGTTTTTGGGCAATGTTGATACGGCTATCAGCAGTACTTATTTTTTCTGTTAAAGCCCGAACTTTAGCTTTTTGGTCAATTAAGGCTTGTTTAGAGCTGCTGGGTGTGGGTGGAAACTTGGCATAAGGATGTTGTAAACCGCCACAAAGCGCACAAGGTTTGCCATCAACTAAATGGATTCGTGAGGGAGCCATTTTTTTTAACAAGGCTTCATTGACTATCGCATCTTCAAGTACTTTTTTAATGTTATCTTCACGTAACATTTCAAGTCTTAAGCGTTCAAGTTCTATAGTCAAGACTTCAATGTCAAAATCGGGTTGTTCTCTGGCTTTAAATAACGAGAAAAACCCACCGCCTGCTGCTAGTTTTTGATGTCTTTGAGCTAATTTATATAGTTGTTGTAAGTCTTTAACGCGCTCTTGTTGTTCTAAACGAACTGCATCAAGGTCATCGGTACTATGGCCTTGGGCTAGATCAAGCAATTCTTGCTCATCTAAGGGTATTTTTTCAGTGAGTTCGGCTTGTTTTTGAAGTTCGACGGCTAGAGAATTGGTGTTGTTTTTGTAAGTTGTTAGGGCTTTTTTTGAATGCTTACCAAATGACGTTTGTTTTTTGGTGGTTTGTTGTAAATCTGTGCGACACTTTTTTAATACACCTAATTCAGGTAAGTCAGTCAACAAGCTTTCATCAAGGGCATGATCTTGTAGCCATTGTGCTAATTGGCTCAGTGTTGCCTGTTTATCGCCGTACTGTTCGGATAAAGATTGCCGTTGCGTGGTTTCGGTTTGAATACTTAACTCGGTTTGGCTTAATTGAGCCTTAATATTATCTAAAGTCTGCTGTTGATCATTTAATGATTTTTGAGCTAATGATTCAGGTACGGCCTGTTCAGGACCTAGTCGGGTTTTAAGTTGGCTAAGTTCGACTTGAAAATCCTTTAATGTCGCTTGCTTTTCTTGTATGAGCTGTTCTTTTTCGGCAATAGCATTAATGTCGTCTTTAAAGGCTAAGGCATCTTTACCCGCGCTGAGTTTGCTAAGCTTGAGTTGTAGATTTTCAAGTTGAGTTTGAGCGGTTTTAAGTTCATTTTCTTGATCGCTAATGCTTTTTTGTAAGCTAGTGATGGCCTTCAATTGCCCACGCTGCTGCTTTGTATGCTGCTGATCTTCTCGTAATTCGTTTAACTGCTCATTAAAATCATTCAAATCCTGTTCACAAGCCTCTTGTTTCTCAGGATCCATAAAAGCAATGCTATCTAGCTCTTGTTTTAGATGGTCTAATATTTTTTGTGATTTTTCAGCCTTATTAAATAAGTCTTTTTTATAATCATCATAAATGTCGCTGCCGATGATTTTTTCTAATATATCCATGCGCTCATTGTCTAGCGCATTTAGAAAAGCAGAAAAATCACCTTGCGCCAATAAAATTGAACGCGTGAAGCTACGAAAATTCATGCCGGTGATTTCGGCTATTTGATTGCAAACTTGTTGTGGGGATTGGGCTAATACTTCGCCATCAGAGCTACGATACAAACTCATTTCTATAGGAAGTAAAGCTTGTTTTGCATCATCTTCTGCCCGCCTAGCTGACCAACTAGAGCGATATTTTTCACCGTCTAGGGAAAATTCAATCGCAGCAAAACAGTCACCGGTCTGTTGAGTCATCACATGTTCAGCCGGGCGATTAAACCGAAAGGTCTCACCATATAAACCCAAAGTAATGACATCTAAGATACTCGATTTTCCTGAGCCATTGGGCCCTGTAATCGCAAAAACACCGGTGTCGGTGAAAGGAGCAGCTTCAAAATCGACGCTATGCTCGCCTTCCAGTGAATTGATGTTTTTGAAATTGATGTTGAGTATCTTCATAAGTTAGGGGCTGTTTCGATGCTGTGACTTTGTGAACACTTTTCATGAGCTTACATAATACACTATGCGCTTGTTTGAGAAAATACACCGTAAAAAATCGACATGAACTAAAACGACTAGTAAATAGACTTGATGTAGCAAGGCGGGATCGAGCCTATTTATTGGCATATATTATAAAAAGATAGGCAATTTTTATTATACGGTGCAATACGCTTTGCTATTGACACCCTACAATATCCTTAAGGCAAATCAATTAGCTTTAAGCCGGGTGGCAATGCTTCACCAAAAATTAACTGCTCTTCTTTTTCGTCTAACTGTTTAACTTGTTCTAGCATGTCTATCCAAGAGGCGGGTGCTTTGCTTAGTTTGAGTTTAGCGATGATTTGTTCGCGTAGTGTGTCATCAATATCACGCACTCTATCTCCACTTAAGCGAGCAATGAGGGTTGCCGCGAAGCCTGCTTGCGGTATTTTTTTCCAATCGACAGCTAGCATTTGAGTTAACCAGTCTGCGACTTTGTCGGCGGGAATTACATTATGGCTGCTGCCATGAAAAGGTTGTCTGGCTCCAATGCGCCCAACTGCCCACCACGTTTGGTTAGGCTCGCCAGCTTTTTGTAAGCGCTTTAATAACCATTCGCCCAGTTGAATTTTTTTATCGATGGGTAAGCGTTCTAAAACGCCAGCAAGACGTACCATGTCATCATAGCCACGGTTTTTTATAAGTTTGGCGACACCTGCTTGTCTGGCAGCAGCAGGGTTGATAAATTTAGAGATGTCTGCAAATAGCTGTTCTTGGGCTGCACTTGACAAGCCCCCTGCAATGCGTCTCCAGAGTGTCCACCATTCTGTCCAATTTTGAGTGTCATTAACAAATTGGATGCTTTGACTGTAAGTTTTCCAAAGTTGTTCTACTCGCCAGTCATCGAGTGGATAGCCAAAGCCAGGGCGTAAGCAAAATCCGGCTAGACTTAACCAGACGCGTTCGTGACTTTCTGAACGTCTACGATATTTTGAGCCTTCTAGTAAGTTTGCAAATAATGCTCTGAGTAAGGGCGTGTTCCATTCTGTACGTGCGCAGCCTAGTTGTTTTTCTAAATCAGCACGTAGATTTTTGACGGCTTTGGGATCTATATCTTTAGATTTTGAGCCGAAAATGCTTTGTAGGCTGGCAACGGCAGCATCAAATTGGGGAGGTAGGCTGGTATCTTGAGGTAAATTTGATCGGCCTTGTTTGCGGATTTGAAATTCTACATTCCAGCGTTGATCATTGTTATTGATTGCAACACATTGTATTTTAAGGGTACCAACTTCTGTTTGAGTGACTGCTAATTGTACAATCACCTCGGTATCCTGAGTGTTGCTGTCGCCCTCAAGCGCTACAGCCAGTGGCGGCAAGGAATGAAATAAATCATTGATCTCAGTCACATCTCCGGCTTTAAAGATTGCATCACTGCTGATAGAAGCAAGATGAAAACGGACAGGCATACCTAAGCGCAAGGCAAAATGCCGATCTTTTAAGATAACTTCTTCGCCTTCTTCACTGCCTCTAGGTAATATGCAAATACCTTGTTGAGCCGCGTTGTGCTCGGTATCAATGATTAAAAAATAACTGCGTGCGCTACCACCACCAATTTTGAGTTGTTTATCACGCCTAGCCATTGCATAACTTACGGCACCGAAAGCGACGGCTAGTTCAGGATGTTTATTTTCCAGTAAAACCGGTGGTTTGGTACTCCAAGAGTTCAGTAACTGTATTAGGCGTTGGGTAATAGGTTGGCTACGAAATACACCGCCGTTAAGGAGTAAGGCGTCCGGTACTCTGCCTTCACCTTTTAAGGCGTCATTGGCGGCTGCGGCATGCAGCTTTAAAAACGCGGCGATATGTTTGCTGACGGCTGGTTCTGCTGCATAAGGCAGGCCAAATTCAACAACGCCACTACGCTTACGGTCGGGTAGGTCGTCTAATCCAGATAAGGGGAAAAAGCCATCTAAGGCAATGCTTCTGACTTCGTCTCGTGTTAATACGACCGAACGGGAGCCGCCTATGAGTTTGGAACCTCCACCTAGTAAGGTTACGGTCATTTGCTCTGGAGCATCTTCAGCGAGTAATCGTTCTTTGGCGCAACGACATTGCTCTAGTAACTGTGATAAATCAGCCGCTGATAAGCGTTGCTCACCATTAATTAAGCGCTGTTCTGCTAAATGCGCTAAGGCTAAATCAATATTATCGCCGCCCAGCATTAAATGATCGCCAACACCAATGCGCGTTAGTTTGGGTTCATCTATGCCGGATTCTACTTTAATCAATGTTAAATCAGTAGTGCCACCGCCTACATCGCAAACCAATAATAAATGGACTTGGGCTAAAGCTTGATTGATAGTGTTGCTATTGCGTTTTAGCCAGTCATAACAAACGGCTTGCGGTTCTTCTAATAAGCGAACTTGCTTAAGACCCGCCATGCGAGCGGCTTCCAGTGTTAATGACCTAGCAGATTCATCAAAAGAAGCAGGTACCGTAATGACTAGAGTTTGTTGCTCTAAAGGTGCATTGGGAAATTGATGGCTCCAAACAGTGCGGATATGGGCTAAATAACTGGCGCTAGCGGCAATAGGTGAGACCTTGCTAACATCATCAGCGCTGCCCCAGGGTAAAATGTCGGCACTGTGATCGATAGACGGGTGTGATAACCAGCTCTTAGCACTAGTCACAAAACGACCTTTGCTTTTCGCACCTAATAACCGTGCAGCTAGCCCAATGATGGGCGTTTCGCCGACTATTTCTGTTTCTTGATGGTAGCTCGGAAAGGCTATGTCAGCGGCTGATAGTTCTCCAGCGGCTGGATGGTAGCGCACAGACGGTAGTAAGGGTTGAGCAGAGACTTCGCCTAAGGCGATTAGTTGTTCAATGTGAAATAAATGGATATCCGTTGTTGACTTTTCAGTGCTGGCATAAGCGACTACGGTATGGGTGGTGCCTAAGTCGATACCGACTAAATATTGAGGAGCTTGATTTTTCACGATTTAGAGTTATGTTTAAGTCATTAAATTGGCTTAGTCGATAACCTCATCGCTAAGTCGATGCCGACTATAATCTCAAAACCACAAGCATAGGTAAAGCTTAGTGTTACTTTATAACGAACTAGCTTGTGAATGTTTAATTTTGCTCTTTGGAGGGCTGACATCAAGGTAAGAAGCAATAACAAACTAAAAGTTTTTATAGGATTTCCTATAGAGGCATCGGTATCTACACAAGTTTCTTATCTGCGTGAAAACGATAAAAAAACACCCTAGGGGCGTATTGGATACGCCGAACATTGAAAGTTCGATTTTATAGGGCATATTTTATTAGGGCGTATGCAATACGCCCCTACGATTTTCACCACCCTATAATGACGCTTTTAACGTTCATAAAAGACTTAAGTAAACTATTGCGTTAAAATAGAAAAAATTAATAAATAATCCGCTTTGGCGGCGTCTCATTCTCAACCGAATGTTTTCTGAGGAAGTTTGTATGCGTAAGAAATTTATTACCTATGTCGGTGCTACTGCACTGCTCTTGATAAACATAGGAAGTCAGGCTGCTACTGACTTGCCTCCTTCAATCAAGGTTGATGCTGGGCCGATAGAAGAAGTTTGTTCAGAATTTACAGATCCCGCTTGGCGTAAAGCACAATCAATTGATGGTGTCGCCATACAAGAATCTAAGCTTTGTAATCCAGATAATCCAGCAGATATTGCCGCTTTTGTTAAAGGCACCAATGGTATTTCTATGGATACCTTAATGCAAACGCAATTGGCAGCCGATGCGGTAACTGTATCCGACGATATCGACGGTGATGGCGATCCAGATAAAATTGTTATCAAGTTAGAAGTTGTGGAACTTAATGGTCATACGCCTGACATGAAAGATCCGACCACGACCTATGATATTGCTCCAGGCATACAGCCGACTTTTTGGGTTTATGCGCCTAAAACTCGTGATATGTCGACTAAAAGTTTATATGAGCTGGAAGCTAATCCGATGTTACGGGTACCGTCCCCGGTTATTCGTGTTGAGCAAGATGATGTGGTTTGGATCATTTTAGAAAATACCCATTATCTGCCGCATTCTATTCATTTGCATGGTATTGATCATCCTTTTATGAATCACGGCGGGGCTGGTAATGATGGCGTCGCACAAACCAGTAATATGGATACCATGCCTGGCGAAAGTAAAACTTATGTTATTAAGCCTAGGCAGCCTGGCACCATGTATTATCATTGCCATGTTCAGCCACACACTCATATTCCTATGGGTTTGCAAGGGATTTTCGTCGTTGAAGAAAATCGTCCTAATAATTGGGTGCAAACTTTAAACGTAGGTGCAGGTCAAGTTCGTCATCCGTCTGTGGCTGTACTGGAAAAATATGCCAGAGAATATGATTTGCATTATCAGTCTGCTGATAAAGAATTACATGAGCTAGTAGCACGATCAGCCAATGATCCGCGTTTGGTTGCCAAACACATGAATACTGAATACAACATCACTAATGCCACTGATGATTATTTCATGCTTAATGGTCGATCTTTTCCTTATACTTTAAGGGAGTCTTTGATACACATGGAAGAAAATCAAGAGGTTAAGCTTCGTGTTTTAAATGGTCATACCGAATCATTAGCAATGCACATTCATGGTCATAAACCGACTATTACTCATTATGATGGCGTTGATAATGGCCCAGGTTCTTACATACAGCGTGATGTCCATGGCATGGTTCCTGCTCAACGTATTGATCTATCATTAAGCGGTGTTGATGATGGTTTAAATAGTTTTGGTCAAGGTATCTGGATGTTTCATGATCACGTTGAGAAATCATTTACTACCGATGGTCATGGCGAAGGCGGTGATATTAGTTTAGTGGTTTACAAAGGCTTTGTAGATGATAAAGGTATTCCTTCAGCACATGGAATGAGTTTGGCTCCCTACTTTTCCAAGTCTTTATGGAAGGGTAAGTACCCGATTTGGCAAGATTATGATACCTGGGGTAGTTTAGGTTTGCCCGATTTAAAAGCCGAATTCAAGCCCTCTAAAGTTGCTGTGCAAGCGGCGCCTGTTAAGCCATCAGAAGCGGCTGCTGCCATTGTTGCCCAGCAACAAGCGCCCTCGGCATTCTCTCGCTTATTTGATGGCTTAATATTAGGTTTGATGGCTTACCTTATTGTCGTTAAACGAAAACCATTGCTGGATTTTGCAATGAAGTTAGTAGATCTTGTCCGTAGCAAACTGCTTAAGAAATGATTCTAAAGTTAAAGGCGGGTCATTAGGTTGTGGTGATGATTGGTAGGGGCGTATTGCATACGCCCCTACGATGCTTGTAACTTCTTATGCATTTGGGCAGGTTACAAATCAAACGGAATAACAGCTTGTTCTTTAGTATCGCCAAGTTCTCCCTCAATCACATAAAACAAATTATTATAATGGACTAGCCATTGGCAATGTTCATTGATTCTAACAGTAGCTCTTTTGGGGTTAAGGCGAATCACCTCACCAAACAGGTCGTTATTGTCTTTATCTTTAAATCCAACTTTGGCACCGACTTTTAAAGAACTTTTGGGAATGCCAACGGCATTGTGCGCCGGTTGAATATCAGCGTCTACCCCATTGAGATTCAGATAATAAAAAGGCAGGTTCCACGTTTTATTGTCTTTTACATTTCTTACCGAGCAACGGGTTTTTTGAATTTTTAAAATCACTGCATCAACTAGGCCATTTAATTGTGGCTCAAAGTAACTGATGGATTGACCAATTTTTAATTGGGCTTTAATTAGATTGTTCCGCTTTGGATTCAATAATTCTTGATGGATAGCCGCCTGTAATCGATGTAGATCAAATAATGAGGCTTGGTTTAATTCTTCAAGTATTTTGGTGTAGTTCATTGTGTGTGCTGCATTAGATAGCTAATGAAAATTGTGGGGATTGGTAAAGGTTCTTGCGCTAATAAGCTATTAATTTTGATTTAAATATAGGTAATAGGATGGCTAATCATGCAAACCTAAAGAAATCCGCTTAGTTGCCCGTACATCAACTATCTTCAATTCTTAATAAATTAGTTCATCCCCATCTACATCAGATTAAATAATTAAAAATAATTAAAGCTGACGAAATTGTAATTACATTAAACGTCAGTATCATGCCAAAAACTCTAAATCTAAAATCTTCATCTATCTGACTTAAGCCATAGGCATGTATGATTCTGCCTAGCAAAAAAGCACTGAGTAAGACATGTACTATAATTGCGTTGTACTTTAAGCTCTCAACAAACCCAACTAAAATAATTGCAAGGGGTGTGTATTCAGAAAAATTTGCATGTACACGCATAGCTCTTTGCAGTAGCAAATTATTCCCATCGCCTACAGCCACTTTATTTTTTCTTCTAATGATTATGGTTTTTACGCTTAATACGACAAAGATTAAGCCTAATAATGCCGCATAAATTGGAGTAATAAAAAGTCCCATTGCATCCTCTCGATTTAAATGAAGTATAGGTTGAATTATAAATGAGACTAAGTATATTCAAAGCATGTTGCATATAATTAGCCGATTTTTAGTCAGTTAGGGTGGGTAACATTTTTCTGCCCACCACTTTTGCTTGCAAATGGTGGGCAAGCGATAAAGCTGTTTGTGCGCCCAGCATAGAAGCTAGCAAGTTGGGAGTAAGTGATAACGAACTTCAATGTGGCGCATGAGATGTTGAGGTTCGCTTTGCTACACCTCAACCTACAAGATTTATCCGCCTTACGGTCGTCGTGATTAATGTTTATTGACAGTATCAAAGCTATAAGAAATAAAACTTAACCCAACATCGCCGCCCTAACACAGCGCAATACTCCATAACTATATTGCCCATCAAACGCTTCATAAACCGGCTTAAGAGTATTTCGTTGTTCTTCAGGTAAGTTGATTAGTGCTTCTTCTATCTGTTTGATGTCCTGTTTCGGCAAGTCGATTACCTCGTCTAATTTTAGTTGGCCTTGTTCTAGTGCTTGTGAGAGATGGTTGTAAATGGTTTCTTCTTTAAAGGCTCTTTTTTGAGCGACTTGAGCTACGTTGTAACCTAACCTAAATAATTCTAATGTTTCTGTTACGGTATCGGCTATCGTATTATTGTTACTAGCATGGTTGTTGATTACGGCTAAAAATTCATCACCGTATAGTTCCAGTTTACGTTCACCGACTCCTGATATTAAGGCTAGTTGTTGACGGTTGGCTGGTTTGGTTTCAAGCATAGCCATTAGCGTTGCATCATGAAAAATAACATAAGGCGGTAAATCTTGCTTGTCTGCAATTTCTCGGCGTTTGGCGCGAAGGGCATCCCAAAGTTCGGTGTTGCTGGTGACGCGCGTAGACCCTGTTGATGTTTTTTTACCTAATTTACTTTTCTCAGGTTTGATATCTTTACGTAATATCAGTTGTTGTTCGCCACGCAATATTGGGCGGCAACTATCGGTTAATTGTAGTATGCCAAAATGTTCAAAATTGACAGCGACCAAGCCTCTAGCGACTAGTTGTCTAAATACAGAAGACCATTGTTGCTCATCAAGGTCTTTGCCGATACCAAAAGTAGATTGTTTATCATGGGCGGCATTAATGATTCGTTCGGTGGTTTTACCTTGTAAAACTTCAATGAGATAACCTACCCCAAATCGTTGGCCAGTCCGGTAGATGCACGATAATGCTTGTTGTGCGGCTAAGCTGCCATCCCAAGTCTCTACGGTTTCTAAGCAGGTGTCGCAATTATTACAAGGTTGTTCAAGATGATCGCCGAAATACTCTAGTAAGGCTTGTCTGCGACAATGGACTTGTTCGCAGAGTGCTAGCATAGCGTCAAGTTTATGCAGTTCTAAGCGTTTATGAGCGGCATCAGCGTTAGAAGTTGCTAGCATACGCCTTAGGGTAATCACATCTGGTAAACCATAAGCCATCCAAGCATCGGCAGGTAAGCCATCTCGGCCTGCTCTGCCGGTTTCTTGATAATAAGCCTCGACACTTTTAGGTAAATCAAGATGCGCTACAAAGCGCACGTTAGGTTTATCGATACCCATACCAAAAGCAATGGTTGCGACTATGACTAAGCTGTCTTCCATTAGAAAGCGATGTTGATGCAAAGCCCGTGAGTCACTTTGCATGCCCGCATGATATGCCAAGGCTTTAATGCCTTTTGATCGAAGCCACTCTGCAGTTTCATCGACTTTTTTACGAGATAAGCAATAAACGATACCAGAATCTCCATTATGTTCAGTTTGAATGAAGTTGATTAGCTGCTGTCTGGCATTTTGTTTCTGAACGATACGATAACGAATGTTAGGGCGGTCAAAACCGTTAAGATAAAGTGGAGCTTGCTCTAGTTGTAGGCGTTGAATAATTTCTTGGCGGGTCTTTTCGTCCGCGGTCGCCGTTAAAGCGATGCGAGGAATATTAGGAAATTGTTCATGCAGCATCGATAGTTGTAAATAATCGACTCTAAAATCATGTCCCCATTGAGATACGCAATGAGCCTCATCAATGGCAAACAGGGCTATTTGTATGCGCGAAAATAAGGCTGCGGTACGTGTTGCGGTTAATCTTTCTGGGGCGATATACAGTAAATCAAGCTCATTATTAAGGAGTTGTCGTTCTATTTCTCTAGTTGCTTCTGATGATAAAGTGGAGTTTAAGAAAGCGGCTTTAACGCCCAACTGTAATAAGGCACTGACTTGATCTTGCATTAAGGCAATGAGCGGAGAAATGACAATGCCTACGCCCGGACGTATTAATGATGGGATTTGATAGCATAATGATTTGCCCCCACCGGTTGGCATTAATACTAGAGCATCTTGCCCCTTTATGAGCTGTTGAATAATCTCCAGTTGTTGGCCACGGAAACTATCATAACCAAAAACAGCCTTAAGTATTTCTAGGGGCTTCTTGTCCACTACGAGTGCCTCACTACGATAATATTTCTTCAATGAGGTAAACCCTCTATAATACGGCGATTATACAGGACAGCAGTAAATACTAGCCCACTCTATGACTCAATTTAACAATCAGCTTATGCCTCGCCTAGAAAAAGTTCTGGCTAATGACCCTCAGGCCCTGCTCTGTGGCGGTCTTAAAGGCATAGAAAAAGAAAGTCTACGTATTGCTAATAATGGTTTGATTTCTCAAGCACCCCATCCTTTAGCTTTAGGTTCTGCCTTAACGCATCCGACTATAACCACCGATTATTCAGAAGCGTTGATCGAATTGATTACACCTGCTTTTTCGGATATTCAAGATACCTTGGTCACTTTGCATCAGGTTCATCAGTATGTTTATGAACATTTAGATGATGAAATACTGTTAAATGCCAGTATGCCTTGTGGCATTGACGGTGATGAAAGTATACCAATTGCTGAATATGGCCCTTCGAATATAGGACGTATGAAGCATGTTTATCGACACGGTCTATGGCATCGCTATGGTAGAACCATGCAAGCGATTGCAGGTATTCATTTTAATTACTCTGTGCCCCAATCCTTGTTAATTGAGTTACATCGACAAGAGTCTAGTCAACTTAGCTTAGAAGCGTTTACCTCAGAAGCTTACTTTGGTTTAATCAGGAATTTTCAGCGTTTAGGTTGGTTAATCCTGTATTTGTTTGGCGCGTCGCCAGCCATCTGTAAAAACTTCTTTAAAAGTCGCCCAGAACTAATGCGGCAATTTGAAGAATTTGATAAAGGTACGCTTTATCATCCTTATGCTACGTCATTGCGTATGAGTGATATCGGTTATAAAAGTAAAAACCAAGCTAATCTAAAAATTGATTACAACTCATTGTCGGGCTATGTTAAGAGCTTGGGTGATGCTATCGCTACACCTTATCCAGAGTATGAAAAAATCGGTGTCGTGGTGCAGGGTGAATATCGCCAGCTTAATAGTAATATCTTACAGATTGAAAATGAGTTTTATAGCACCATTCGTCCTAAGCAAATCATTAATTCTGGTGAAAAGCCAACCTTAGCGCTAAGTCGTCGAGGCGTGCGTTATATTGAAATGCGTTCTTTGGATTTAGATTTATTTAACCCTATCGGCATAGACATAGGCAAAGCTCGATTTATTGAGGCGCTGTTATTGACCTGTTTACTCAAAGACAGTCCTTATAATTTAGATCAAGATCATCAGGTCAATAATGCTAATCAGTTGGCGGTCGCTAATGAGGGTAGAAAGCCAGGACTGCAATTGCAAAGAGCTGATCAGACTATTGGCTTGCAGGATTGGGCGACGGAAATTTTAGAGTCTATGCGCCCAGTTTGTAATATTCTCGATAAAGATATTGTTGATAAGCCTTATAGTGCCGCTTTAGATGAGCAGATGGCATTAGTTATCGATCCACAAAAAACGGCTTCAGCACGAATATTAGAAGGCATGACCCAAACCTGCCAACCTTTTAGCCGCTTTGCTTTAACTAAGTCGAAGGAGCATGAGCAGTATTTTAAACAAAATAAGTTAGATAAAACCCTATCTGATCAGTTTGACGACATAGCAAAGGCTTCTGTTATTAAGCAGCAGGATATAGAAAATCAGCCACAAATTCCTTTTGATGATTTCTTGGCGCAATATTTTGCACAGCACTAAAATCTAAGCGGGTTAATAGACCCTTAGCTCTCCATTAATTTAAAACAAATACATTCATGACTTCTTTCAATATACAGTTGTTGCAAACTGAATTAGCAGATAAAAATCCTCGCACTATTTTAAAGAAAGCCTTAGAACAATTCGATAATATCGCTATTTCGTTTAGCGGTGCAGAAGATGTGGTGCTGATTGATATGGCTTTAAAAATCAGTAAAAACGTATCGGTATTTTCTTTAGATACTGGACGCTTGCATCCAGAAACTTATCGCTATCTAGAAAAAGTACGTAAGCATTACCAAATAGACATAGAATTATTAACACCAGATAGAGAGGTGTTGGACAATTTTGTAAAAGAAAAAGGTTTGTTTAGCTTCTATGAAGAAGGTCATCAACAATGTTGTGGTATTCGTAAAGTCGAGCCTTTAAAACGTAAGCTAGCACAACTTGACGCTTGGATTACTGGTCAGCGTAAAGATCAAAGTTTGGATACACGACAAGAGATTCCTGAAGTACAAATAGACGCTGCATTTTCTGTTAATGATCGAGCGCTCGTTAAATTTAATCCTTTATTAAACTGGAGCTCGGCTCAAGTGTGGGATTATATTGAAGCCTACCAAGTGCCTTATAACGAATTGCATGAAAAAGGTTATATCAGTATAGGCTGTGAGCCTTGTACTCGTGCTGTATTGCCTAATCAGCATGAAAGAGTCGGGCGATGGTGGTGGGAGTCGGGTTCTAAAAAAGAGTGTGGCTTACATGCTGCAAACATAAAAGATTAGCAAAATGATTCAAGAAACCATAGTGACCACGCAGAATAATTTAGGCGTGACGCATATTGCACCGATGGGTGTGCATATCGAGGGTGATGATTTCATTATCTTGCCATTTAAGCCCTCAACGACTCTTGATAATCTACTTGAAACCAAAGTGGCGGTACTTAATTACACTGATGATGTCCGTATTTTCGCAGGTTGCTTAACAGGACGGCGTGATTGGCCTAGTACTCAGGCAGAACAAATCAAAGGACAGGTTTTAGCTTGTGCATTGTCTCATGCGGAACTTGAAGTCATCAAAATAGAAGATGATAGTGTTCGCCCTCGCATAATCTGTAAAGCAATACATAGTGTCAATCATGCACCTTTTAAAGGCTACAATCGTGCGCAACATTCGGTTTTAGAAGCGGCTATATTAATTAGTCGAATAGAATGGCTGCCGATAGATAAAATAGACACTGAGATTGATTATTTACGCATAGCGGTAGAAAAAACAGCCGGGCCAAAAGAATGGGAAGCATGGGAATGGTTGATGGCAAAAATAGCCCAACATAAAGTAGGAAGTTTGGCATGACAGGTATGTTGGCTAGTGTAAATAGCGTTGATGAAGCCTTGCTGGTATTAAGCGCCGAGGTTAATATTATTGATCTTAAGCAACCGGCCTTAGGTGCTTTAGGTGCCTTAGACTTGGATGATATTAAACAAATAGTTGCAGTCATTGCTGGGCGTAGACCCGTTAGTGCAACCATTGGTGATTTACCTATGCAGCCTGAAATTGTTTTTAATGCCGTGCACACAATGGCCGAAACCGGTGTGGATTATATAAAAATTGGTTTTTTTCCGGGTGATGATTGGCTGGGAACGCTCAAAAAACTAAGTACATTAGTGCCACAAAAACAGGCACTCATTGCTGTGTTATTCGCCGATACTCAGCCCGATTTAACTATTCTGGCAACGCTAAAAGCATCGGGCTTTGTTGGTGTAATGCTGGATACCATGGACAAACAACAAGGTTCATTAACACAAGTGCTGGCGGCAGAGCAGATTGCAACATTTGTGTCTCAAGCGAAAGAGCTACAATTGCTGTGTGGATTGGCTGGTTCCTTGAGATTAAGAGACATACCTGAACTCATTGCTTATCATCCTGACTATCTAGGTTTTAGAGGCGCATTGTGTCAGGAACATAATAGAGTAGGGCAATTAAATGTGCAGGCTGTTAGCGCCATTAAAGAAGTTATGCAGGCTGCAAGTATATCGTAAATAATAGAGCGCTATTAAATAGACGATTTAATTCTGCTCAAAAGAAGGTATCGCGTATAATTTTCTCAATTGCAACTTTTTAAAAGATTCAGACCATGTCAATTAGCCTAAGAAAAATCACTCATCAAGTTTTAGTCGGCGATGTTAAAGTCGGTGGCGGCGCTCCTATTGTTGTCCAGTCTATGACCAATACAGATACTGCTAATGTATCTGCTACGGTCAATCAAATTATCGAACTCGCGACTGCGGGCTCTGAACTGGTTCGAATTACGGTCAATTCAGAAGAGGCGGCTAAAGCAGTTGCAGAGATTAAAAATAAATTAAATCAGCAAGGTTGCATAGTCCCGATAGTTGGGGACTTTCATTTTAATGGCCATAAATTATTAGAGAAATACCCAGATTGTGCGGCGGCTTTAGATAAATATCGTATTAATCCAGGTAACGTAGGTCGTGGCAAGAGTCGTGATCCGCAATTTCAGCAAATGATAGAATTTGCTTGCCAATATGATAAGCCAGTTCGTATTGGTGTTAATGGTGGTAGTTTAGATCAAGCGGTATTAACTCGACTTTTAGATGACAATAGATTGTTGCAACATCCCGAATCTTTACCTGCGATTACTCGTAAAGCTATCGTTTTATCGGCTTTAGAAAGTGCCGCTAAAGCTGAAGAAATTGGTTTAGCTAAAAACAAAATTATACTTTCATGCAAAATTAGTAACGTACAAGAGCTGATTAATATTTATCAAGACTTATCTAGTCGCTGTGATTACGCTTTGCATTTGGGCTTAACTGAAGCCGGTATGGGCTCTAAAGGTATTGTTTCATCAGCTGCGGCATTATCAGTACTGATGCAACAAGGCATCGGTGACACTATCCGAATTTCTTTAACGCCAGAGCCAGGCGCGTCCAGAACTCAAGAAGTCATCGTGGGTCAAGAAATACTTCAAACTATGGGCTTTCGTTCATTTACACCGATGGTTATTTCTTGTCCGGGTTGTGGTCGTACTACTAGTGATTATTTTCAAAAACTAGCGATGGATATTCAAACCTATCTACGCGATCAAATGCCAATTTGGCGCAACCAGTATCCTGGTGTTGAAGCCATGGAAATTGCAGTGATGGGCTGTGTGGTGAATGGTCCTGGTGAAAGTAAAAGTGCAAACATTGGCATTAGTTTGCCAGGAACTGGAGAAACACCAGTTGCCCCTGTTTATGAAGATGGCGAAAAAACAGTCACCCTTAAAGGTGATAGAATTGCCGAAGAATTTCAAGAAATCGTGCAACGCTATATCGAATCGCATTACTCAGTTAAATCTTAAAATATATCGACCGTATTTGTATGAGGGCTGTTTAAAATTAGCTTAAATAATTGTTTGATTAATTATGGTCACGATAGTGACTATTTATAGGAATAGGTATGCTAAATAAAGTGACATTGATCGGTAACTTAGGTGCTGATCCTGAGGTGAAATATATGCCAACTGGCGATGCGGTTGCTAATATAACCTTGGCAACGTCCATGCGTTGGAAAGATAGGCAAACCGGTGAAAGAAAAGAATCTACTGAATGGCATCGAGTGGTATTTTTTAGGCGTTTAGCAGAAATAGCCGGTGAATATTTAAAAAAAGGCAGTCAAGTTTATATAGAAGGCCATTTGCGAACTCGTAAATGGCAAGATCAAGCGGGACTAGATCGTTATACTACAGAAATAGTGGCAGATGAAATGCACATGTTAGGTAGTCGTAGTGGCGGTACAGCCAACATGGGCGGAGATCAAGCACCTTCAGATTATTCTGCATCTTCGGCACCCAAGCCAGCTTATTCAGCTCAAGCAGCGAAGCCAGCTAATCATGCTAGTAATATGCCGCCAGCACCACCGACTTATGATGATTTTGATGACGACATACCATTTTAATTGGGTTGTAAATAGACTGCTTTATATAACGAATAATGGGGTGATATGTTTAAACGATTTTTACTAATAGGCTCTTTGTCTGTTTTTATCGCTGGGTGTTCGTCTTTTTTTGATACGCAGCCACCGGCTCCTGTTTATGGTAATGGCGCTAAGGTTTATAGTAAACCGCCGTCAAAAGTAGTCAAAGTTAAGCCTAAACCTAAAGTTGTTAAGCAGATAGAACAGCCGCCTGTAAAACAGGAGATTCCTGAAGTATTAACGACTACGCCGCTTGCTGAGCCAATACAAGCTTTGGCGCCAGTAGATGTTCCAATAGAACCTTTAATACCCATCCAGCAAGAGCAGGTCGCAGCATCTACAAAGCAAGAATCGACATTGTCTGAGCAAGACATCAATACCTTGCCCTCAGAAAATCGTGTAGAACGCCCAGTAGAAAATTCAGCTATTCCGACCCCAAAACAAGAAGTGATAGAGTCTCCTGCTGCTTCTACTTCTATGCAACAGGCTAAGTTTTCGCCCTTAGATTCTTTTGCTCCGTTGTCACCGGCTGTTAATGCTTTAGCGTCGGCTGCTAATCAAAGTTCTAAATCTGGGGATCTTGAGGCGGCAACGACCACGATTGAGCGTGCCATAAGAATAGAGCCGAGAAATGCAACTTTGTATTATAAATTAGCGGTACTAAGGTTAAAGCAGTCTAAGCCAAAGCTGGCGGAAGATTTAGCCAAAAAAGCTTTAGTGTTGGCAACTAATGATGCTGCTCTTAAAAAACATAGCTGGTTGTTAATAGCTAGAACAAGAGAGTTGTTAGGTGATTTTAATGGTAGTAAAGAAGCTAAGGCTCAATCTGATAAGTTTTAGAATGAGTAAAAGTAATAGACTAATGATTTTTAAAATGAAAAATTGTCAGTCCATAAATTCTGTAATATATTTAAGTTTTATTTAACCACTTCCCTAAAGCACTTATGAATTATCTTAACTTATTTCTTAATTCCACTCCAAATTCTATCATTGCATTAGTTTTTGGTGGTACTGCAGCCCTCTTGAGTATTCTTATATTCATACTTGGTCGAAAACTAGTTTCTTTTACCTTTGAGAAGGAAAGCGCTGATCTTGCTATAAAAGTGCAAACGAGTTTGCTCGGCTTTGCTGTGTTAATATTGGCGTTTTCAATAGGTGATGCACGTAGTAATTTGACGAAGGCTAACGATGCCGTAGATTTAGAAGCGTCCCAAATTAGGCATGTTGGTCAATTACTTTTTTCTTATGGTAATGAAGAAACGATTGCTGCGCATAACGCATTAATTAATTTTGCTTCTAGCGTAGTCAATGATGAATGGCCTTTATTATCGGAAATAACGTCAGCTGGATCGCAAAAAACAGATGCAGAGTTAAGAAATTTATTTCAGGAAATAAACAACTTAAAGCCAACTTCAAAGCACCAAGAGGCTGTCAAGGTATCTTTAGAAACTAACCTAGAAGCTTTGCATAAATCGCGTGATTCTGTAATTGATAAAGCCAATAATCAAGTACCTGCATTATTTTGGGTGATGATTATTTCTCTAGTATTGGTTTCCATGGTATTCAATTTTCATTATAAATTGACCAAGCTTAATTGTCTGTTGATTGGCTCACACATGGCAACAGTTGGAATCGCTATTGCACTTTTGGCCATGTTAGATGCTCCTTTTCGAGGTCAAACCGCTGTATCGTCGAACGCGATTGCAAACCAAATCTCAAAACTTAATGCATCAGCGGTTGAATATGAGCTAAAAGTAAAAGTAAAAGAATAGAGTTCTTTATTTTTTTGTGAATCTTAAATTATCTATTTTATATGCTCCTATTTTATTAGGAGCATAGTTCATAATGAATGATTGATTTTAAAACAAGGTTTTCTGATTTTGCCTCCAATGCCGAGATTTCATTTGATTTCTTGGAGTTTGATTTTTATAGTTGCTAGTTTAGCATTAGATAAATATTTATACGTCTTTATGGTGGCTAAAGTGAAATACAAAAATATTAAAAGCCTCCCAATATCCGCTACTCAAATTCTAGTGCTCTTATTATTAATGAATCCATTATCAGTATTTGCAATGGATTTAGATCTGAAAGCTGAAGCTAGAGAAGTTAATGAATACAATAGCAATTTATTTTTAACAACCGCTCCACATACAAATACTTGGGGGCAGGGCGTTGATGTGGTTTTGGGTTCAAAATTGAAAGCGGGGGGCTTAGATAGCAATATTAATACTAATTTCAATAATAGAATGTATGAGGGTGCATCACAGCTAAATTATTTCAATCAGCTTTTTGATATGAAAAACAGCTATGTCTTTAATAAGTCCCGTGTTGGCTTTAATGCTCAATACAATATGGATACCAGTTCTGCGGCAATGGACGATCCAGATGATGAACTAGGTTTTGTTTTTCAAAGAATTCCAAGGGTATCAAGGATGATTCAGCCAAATTACACTTATCATATTTCCGATAAGACAGTAGTCAATCTAGCCTATAAATATCGAGATACCCAGTACGATAAAATCATTGAATTTGCGCCTGTGCCTTTTCCAAATGTCGTAGGTCATACAACAACTGCAGATATCAGTCATCAATTTAGCAAAGACCTACAGCTTACAGGTTCTATGTTCTATAAAGATTTTTTGCTGGTTCATGAAGCTGAGACTGATAAGCTAGTTTCTAATGGTGCTTTACAAAGTTCACCGCAGTGGACAAAAGAAATTTATACAGAAATTGCAATGCTAGGGGCAAACTATTCGTTTTCTGATACGCTGAAATTATCGGCTGCTGCCGGCTTTCAAAGTAATTCTCAGTCTTCTCAAGCCTATAATGTTTTAAGCTCAACTGGTGCAGTAGTAAGTCATATTGGTGAAAACAGAGGTAATACATTTTCAGATGTTTATTTAGCCAAATTAAGCAAACGGGTTAATTTGGTTAACGATGCTCATAGTGACATGGCATTTGAAAGTAGTCGTTCTGTTATACCAAGCCCAGGAGGTGTATTGGTAGGGTATGACAAGTATGCTGCTACTTTGGCCCACACCTTTTCACCTAAATGGTCGGCGAAAATAGGTCTAACATACGCAGATCGCTCTTATCCGGTTACCCAGAAATTAAACTCTACAGTCTTTGGTGCGCAAGCAGGCGTTACTTGGAAAATGGGGGCGGGGTTTGAATTGTCAGGAAACTATCAATATTTCCAACTTAATGATAATGCGCTAGCCGCTTCGGGTTTATTAGATACAGCAGAATCCAATGCGGTCATTTTTAACATAGGCTATGTCTTTGGAAAACACTTGAAATATTAATATCTGAAGATGTAGTTGTAGGTTGGGGTGAAGTACGAACCCCAACATTCAAGTAAACTTAATTATAGGTATTGATTGATATTTAAAAGCTGATATTGCTAGCAAACTAATATCAACCTACGCGCTTATATTTTGGAGTATGTCCTTTAATTGCAAATATTCATAACCGTGTTTTTAATGATGTTGGTGGATATCAGCTAATTATAATTAATGCTCATTTTCCGGCTCGTTTTCAGGAATAGCCATGTTATTTAGCCAATTGGCTACTCCTTCTGGGGTAACTCCCTTAGGAAGCACTTGGAAGCTATCCCAAAGATCCATATACTCTACTTTAAAGCTATTAATTATGTCCACAATGGAGTCAGAATCACTGTCAGAGCTGAATGTATAAGGCTTGGTATGGCTATTTGCAGGTTGAAAAGACTTGCTACCAAAATTCTTAAATTTATTATCAGCAGCTTGATCAGTCGAAATTGAGTAATTAGTATCTTTAAATTTTTCTAAAGGCGGAGCAAAATTTTCGGGATGTATCAATTTGTAAAATTGTTCTCCTGCAAATATTGAAAACTGCCATGATGTTAGAAAAAGCAATTTTGATGGTGTGGTTTCTTTACCATGCCAATGAAATGTCACTGTACCGTTACCCCGCCCCCAATTAGCTTTAGACTCGCCATGTGGGGTAGTATTCTCTGGAGAAACCTTTAAATTGAAATATTGAAATAATACTCTTGCCTCAAGATCAGTGTCAGCTAATCTGTCTTTTTTATTGAAAACTTGGTCGTAATAAACATCAGCACCATCAAATATTAGGTTACCTCCGTATTCACCTATGCCCCAGCGAATAATTCTAGATATTTCTTTGGTCGCTGACATTTTTAAGTGGTACCAATCATCGTCTCCATACATTTTATCGGTAATGGGATCGGTATAATATGCTGGACCTTTAAGCATAGAGCGAAATACTTCATAAGGATTTTTACCTGGACCAGGTTTCTTTTCCCAAGTATTATAAATTTCCCACTCTGGTAAAAATTTCAACTTTATCGCATACATAACGAATTCTAAAATGTCTGGGTCGGCTTTTTCCCCAAGATTGCCTGCCCATGCTACCCATTTACCATCTTCTTTAATTTCATTGCCGGCATCGCCATAATACATATCCATCATTTGAAAATTATTCGAACGCTGAACATGTTGTCGGGTTCCTGCTTGGAATATTGCAGTTACTGGCTTATGATTGCCTTCCTCATCTGTTTCACGACTACTAAAAGCTTGGCTTTCTCCAGTAATCTCTCCTCTAGTGTCACCAGTGTTTATGAGTTCGCCTTCTTCGGTAAATTCACGTTTTAATGGATTGCGTGTTTTTAAAGTGACGCCTTGTGCTATCGAGCGAGCCATAATATTTGCCACCTTAGCGACGCCACCTCCTTTGCCAGAAGTTCCATAACAAAAAGTATAGTTTTTGAATGCGTCTTTGAAGCGCTTAACAAGTTCAGGATCTTTTTGCTCAAGTGCGGAGACAAGCGTCCGCAATTCTTCATCTTTATAACCTTTGCCAGCAAAGGGTCTAATTTCTTTTTTATCATCAAATGAAGAATTAAATACATTTTCCATTTTTATAAATGATGTATTAAAAGATGAGCTTCTTGGGTTTTCAGCGGCACTATTGCTGAAACTGAATCTGTCTTGTACATCCTTTACAAGAGTACTGTATTTTCTGTAATCTGTGGAACCTGGCTGGTTTTTCATGAAAAATACATTACATTCAAAGCGAATGGTTTCTACTGTTTGAGCTTTTATAGCAGCATCAAGTTTTGCAAGTACCACTGTCTTTTTATAGTAAGGTCTTCCTCCAAAAAAAGAAGTATGCACATGCTTATAGCTGTTTAACATGTTTGTCCATTCTTCATAACTTAGTGACATAAGATTACCTGTTGCAATGGTATATAATTAAATATTTTCTAAAATTAATTCAATGAGTTATATAAATAAAGAGAAAGCTATTGATAGAGCTCAGTATTTAGATAAAACAATACAAAACATAAGTTTATGAGTTTGTTTCTACAAGAATATACGTGGATTTGAATTAATCAATCATCTGAATAAGGCTGAGATTAGGCTTTATTTATAGCGTTCGGTTTTTTAGATTTTAAACAACTTAAACCAACAAAAAAAAGCAGAAGTATTGGGTTTATAAAATATCCGTATCTACACAAATCGTCATCCCAGCTAAAATAGCACGACATTTACTTGTGCAGATAACTATGTTTCCAGGAAAAATATTTCCTAAATTTGGATAGAGCATTATTCAGTCCATTCTTCCGAATAAATGATAACCGACTTCTCCCGCGACTTTGCTTTTCAATAGTTGCCAGTTTTCAGGTAATCCCGTTAAGATTAACGTGCTTTCTGTTTCTACATAGATTTTTGCATGTTTACTTAGCCAGTGGTTAGTTTCTAGTAATAGACAGGTTTTTACAGCTAGATCCATTGCAAAAGGGGGATCAATAAAGACGATATCAAACTCTTGAGCTGCGCCTGCCAAATATTGAAATACATCGCTTTGTAGCATTTTTATTTGGGTTGCAGCTAAGTGATTGGCGTTTTCTTTTAAGGCTTTGCAGGCCAAGCTATTGTTTTCAATTTGAACAACTAACTTAGCTTCCCTAGAGGCAGCTTCAAAACCTAGGGCTCCACTACCTGCATATAAATCTAGGCAACGACTACCGATAATATCATTGCGTAACCAATTAAATACGGTTTCTCTAACTCTCGCGGGTGTGGGTCTTAAGCCAGGTACATCGACAAAGCTAATGCAACGACTGCGCCAGTCGCCGCCAATGATTCTAAGTTTATTGGACACTACTCTGATTTTCCTACAGTAATAGTTTGTAATAAGGATAAATTAACGTGGCGTTTTAGCGCGTCAGTGATTGATGCAACGGTTACAGCGTTTACTTTTGCCTGGAAAGTATCTAGGTAATCTAAAGGCATATCATAAAAACCAATCATGGCAACATAGCTGGCCAGTTTCTTGTTAGTATCAAAGCGCATCGCAAAACCGCCAGTGATATTCTTTTTGGCGGCAAGGAGCTCTTCTTCGCTAGGGCCTAGTTCAATGTAATCCGCCAAGGTTTTATTAAGTACTTGTAGTGCTTCGGTAGTTTGATCATTACGTGTTTGTAAACTGATCAAAAACGGTCCGGGTTTTTTTAAAGGAACGAAGGCGCTAGATACGCCATAAACTAAGCCGCGTTTTTCTCTGATGTCATTGAACAGCTTAGAGACCAAGCCACTGCCACCCAAAATATGATTGCCTACATAAAGGTCGAAATAGTCAGGATCTTTACGATAAGTACCTGGCAAGCCAACCAATACATGAGTTTGTGTGGACGGAAACTGGGTATGTTGAACGCTTGCCGTTAAGGGCATGGTCACTTCAGGTAGCGGCTCTGGTTTTTTACCTGCCGGCAATCCAGAAAGCAGTTTCTCTGCGGCAAGTTCTGCTTGTTCTTTAGATAAGTCACCAACGATTACAACCATAGCGTTAGCGGCAACATAATACTGCTGATAAAAATGTCGTAGATCAATGCTTTTAAGTGCAGCCACTGTTTTAATAACGCCTGAATCAGGATGGCCATAAGGATGATTGCCATACAGGGTGTTGTAAAAAGCAATGCTGGCTAATGCGCCGGGAGATTCTTCTTGTTGCTTTAATCCAGCCAAAGTAAGGTTTTTTTCGCGCTTAAAGTCAGCTTCTTTAAAGTTAGGTTTAGCTAAGATGACTTGCATCGTGTCCAAAGCTTTATCAAATAACGGTTTTTCGGTTAAGGTGCGTAAAGACAAGGTTGCCATATCGATAGAGCTGCCAGCGCTAAACTTTGCACCGACACTTTCAAAACGTTGGGCTATATCATCTGCATTCCAAGAGCCTGCACCAGTCTCTAATAATCCTGCAGTGAGTGAGGCCAAGCCGAATTTTTCATTATCACGCGCACTGCCGGCATCAAAAACCAACTGAATATCGACCATTGGTAGACCTTCGGTATGTACATAATAAACAGGACTACCTTGCGTAGATTGCCAGTGTTCAATTTTTGCTGCGGCAGTTGCTGATTGGCTCGTTGCCAATAATATAATAGCTAATAGATAGGCGCTGTTAGTATTTAAACCTAAAGATTTTAAAAGATGAATACGCATTAGTGAGCTTCCTTTTTTGCAGTGCTGGTAGTAATGGTTTGTGGTTCTAGGTAAGCAATACTTAAATGATCTTCAATGAGATATTTTTGGGCCACTTTTTGCACTTGTTCTGCCGTCACTTGATTGATTTTAGGTACATATTCATCCATTTTTTGCCAGCCTAAACCGACAGTTTCCAGGGTGCCTAATTGCATAGCTTGATAAAAGTTAGAATCACGTTGATAAATATCGCTGGCTAAAACCTGAGCTTTAATACGTTGTAATTCCTCAGCGCTGATTAAGCTTTGTTGTAGTTTTTTGACTTCTGCTTTCAAGGCAATTTCTAAGTCGGCTACATTTTTACCTTCGGCGGGTGTTGCTTCTAGCTCAAATAAGCCAGACATTCTGGTCGCCATTTCATAGCCTGCACCCGCAGATACCGCAATTTGTTTGCCGCGTACGAGACCTGACGATAAACGCGCACTATTGCCACCATCTAAGACGCCAGCAAGCACTTCAAGAGCATAGACTTCTTCTTCATTAGCCGCGGTTTTTAAGACCGGAACTTTATAGCCCATGACAATTGACGGCAGTTTTGCTGGGACTTTTACTGTTATCTTGCGTACGCCCAATTGTTCGATTTCAGACTGCGGTTTTAAGGCTTTAATTTCACTGGTTTTGAGTTCGCCAAAATAGTGATCGGCTAGTTCAAATACAGCGGCAGGCTGTACATCGCCAACTACGACTAGAGTAGCATTATTGGGCGCATACCAGCGTTGATACCAGGCTTGTAAATCTTCGACTGTGTAATTAGCAATATCTGACGGCCAGCCAATGATTGGATGTTTATAGCTACTGTTGGAATAAGCCACCGACATAAACTGCTCTTGCATTTTAGCTTGTGGATTATCGTCAGTCCGCATTCTGCGTTCTTCAGTTACTACTTGCAGTTCTTTTTTTAATTCTTCGGGCAGTAAATGCAAATTACGCATTCTATCGGCTTCTAATTCAAAGCTGACTGCAAGCCTAGTTGCTTCCATAGTTTGAAAATAGGCGGTGTAATCTTGTCCAGTGAAAGCGTTTTCATCACCACCGTTTTCAGCAATGATGCGAGAAAATTCACCGGCCGCATGCTTGTCTGTCCCTTTAAACATCATGTGTTCTAGCATGTGCGAAACACCAGTAATACCGCCTGGCTCATAACTAGAGCCGACTTTATACCAGACCTGAGTCACGGCTATGGGTGATCGGTGATCTTCTTTTACTAAGATTTTTAAGCCATTAGCTAAAATGTGTTCAGCTACTTTTGTTTCGGCATGGCAAGTGAGTGCGGGTAAACATAGTAGAGCGGTGCATAGTAAGCGATGATTCATAAAGCCTCTTTCATGGTAGTAAGCGCGTCGGACTATTTCAATAAACTATAGTTCACGGTATTCTATACAATAATTTAAAAGTTGGAACCTATTAAACAATGCCTAGCAAATCCTCTGTGCTTTCATGGAAGAACTACCTTACTCTCTGTAAACCTAACGTGGTTGCGGAAATGCTTTTTACTGCCGTGGTGGGTATGTTATTAGCTGTACCAGGCATGCCTGAAGCGGAGCCGTTTATATATGGCATCATTGGCATTGGGCTGGCCGCTTCATCAGCAGCTGCAATAAATCATTTTATTGATAGAAAAGCCGATGCGCAAATGGCTAGAACCGAAAAACGTCCTTTGCCTATGGGTGAGTTAAGCGCCACCAATGTACTTAGTTTTGCCTTGGTATTAGGGGTGAGTGCTATGCTAATTTTGGTGTTATTGGTGAATACCTTAACTGCAATACTGACTTTTTTATCACTATTTGGCTACGCGATCATTTACACACTTTATCTTAAAAGAGCCACGCCACAAAACATAGTCATCGGTGGTTTATTTGGCGCCACGCCGCCTTTATTAGGTTGGTGTGCTATGACTGGAGACGTTAACGCTGATGGCTTATTACTAGCTTTGATTGTGTTTGTGTGGACGCCTCCACATTTCTGGGCATTAGCGATAGCTAGGCGCGAAGAATACGCTAAAGTGAATATTCCTATGTTGCCAGTGACTCATGGTGTGGAATTTACACGACTACAAATATTGCTCTATACCATCTTATTACTGTTAGTGACTTTATTGCCTTATTTAACCGGTATGAGTGGTCTAATTTACGGGGTATCAGCTTTATTGTTGGATCTGGTTTTTATTTTTTACGCCTTACTCATGATGCGTAATAAAGATAATAAAACCGCCATGAAAACTTTTGTTTATTCGATAGTTTATATCACCGTGCTGTTTGCGGCTTTGTTAATCGATCACTACTTTAGATTTACTTTATGACTTTTACCCACCATGAGCAAACAGCAACAACCGAACATGCTTTCGCAGAGTTCATTCGCATTTTAGGCAAAGGTAAAAAAGGTTCCAGACCGCTCACGCAAGACGAAGCCTATCGCGCGATGAGCATGATTCTAGCTGGCGAAGTACTTCCAGTACAGTTAGGTGCTTTTTTAATGTTAATGCGCATTAAAGAAGAAACGCCAGAAGAACTCGCAGGTTTTGTGTTGGCAGCTAGACAAGCTTGCAATCTTTCTGCTGATAAAGCTTTAGTCGATTTAGATTGGTCATCTTATGCAGGAAAGCGCAGACATTTACCGTGGTTTTTATTGTCAGCGCTGTTATTGGCAAACAATGGCATCAAGGTATTTATGCATGGTGCCACCGGCCCTAGCGCAGATCGAGTTTATACCCAAGATGTATTGAAGTGCTTAGGTCTGCATTATTCGACGTCGATAGAGCAAACGAAACAGCAGTTGCAAGAACAGCATTTTAGTTATTTATCGCTAGAGCACTTTTGCCCGACCTTGCATGAGATTATAGAGTTGCGGCCATTGTTGGGTTTACGTTCGCCTGTGCATACCTTGGTGCGCTTGCTAAATCCCTTCAGTGCTGATTACAGCATCCAAGGTATCTTTCATCCCGGTTATAGACCTGTTCATCAGCAAGCGGCGGCTTTGTTACAACAGCCCCATGCCGCAGTATTAAAGGGTGAGGGTGGTGAAACCGAACGTAATCCTGACATGGATTGTTTAGTGCAAAGTGTACACAACGGAGAGCTATTAGACGAAAACTGGCCGGCTTTATTTGCTCGCCGTCATGTTAAGGATGAAGTCCTCGATCCTAAGCAGCTTGCATTAATTTGGCAAGGCCTAGTTGAAGACGAGTTCGCCGAAAATTCTATTATTGGCACAGCAGCAATAGCGCTTAAATTATTGGGCAAGGCTGATAGCCAGCAACAAGCGCATGAATTAGCTTTGGCTTATTGGCAGGGCAGAGATAAGCGAAAGTATTCGGGGTTTGATGAGTAGCTATATAGGGTACGCAGCGCTTTATTGCCCATTGCTCCAAGCGGGACGGGGTTTGCAATCCCGATCTTAACGTTTAAGGTTTCGAAAGCTATTGAAGTATCCAAACGTTTTGGCCGGGGTTGCAAGCCCAGGTCGGCATTGGGAGATAACGATAAAATTTTAGTAGATATCGGCCATCAAGCCAAACTTTTACTCGCTACTTCATACACATCTCTAGAAATGGCTTCAGTGTTTATAATCCGATTTAACTGGGCTTTAATAAGCTCTTGTCTATCGGCATCATAACGGCGCCAGGTTGTTAAAGCACTTAACATCCGTGAAGCCACTTGAGGGTTGATGCTATTCAGGCTGATAATTTGGTCAGCAAGAAATTGATAACCTTGACCATTAGCGGCATGAAAATGTAAAGGATTAGCCTGACTAAAGGCGCCAATTAAGGCTCTGACTCGATTAGGATTGCTGATATCAAAAGCTGGATGTTGCATTAAGTCTTGCACCTTATAAAAAGTATCAGCGTGAGGGCTAGTGGCTTGCAAAGCAAACCATTTATCGATTACCAATGCCTCAGCTTGCCATTGCTGATAAAAATCAGCCAAGCATTGTTGTTTAGCAGGATGCGCATTATTAACAATCACTGCTAAGGCGGCAACTTGATCCGTCATGTTCTTCGCGGTGGTAAATTGCTGTTGCGCCCATTGTTGATATTCAGGAAGTTCTAAGCGACCTAAATAAGCCAAGCAGGTGTTTTTAATGCGACGGCGACCTATGGCATCGGCACTAAATAGCCCCGACTCATCTTGATGATGCGCCTTATATAAATTAGTAAACTGTGCTTGTAGTTGTTCGGTTAATGAACGAATGACAAACTCACGAGCTTGATGAATTGCCACCACATCAATCACAGCCATTTGCTCGGCTAAATAAGTTTCTGAAGGTAAGTTAAGTAATAACGATAAATACGATAAATCAGTTGGCTGTTGCGCCATGATTTGTTTAAACGCCTCAACAAGAATTGGGTTTAGAACTAATGCGCGTCCTTGATGTTGATCTTCGATTAAATTAAAAATAATTTGGCTGGCGAGTTGCTGTCCTGCTTCCCAGCG
>CAIZMK010000037.1 GCA_903934035.1 uncultured Methylococcaceae bacterium | reverse complement strand
TAATAATTTAGCCGCCATACCAGAGCCTTTGTTATCCCGATTTTTGGTGATCAGTATCCAAGATGTTAAAGGCGAACATCACCGCCAAGTCACGCAATCGATTTATCAAGCGCTGATTAAATATGAAAAGATGGAGCAGGCGTTCGTGCCCAGTTTGCATGAATCTATATTTGAAGCCCTAGAATCTTACTCGCCGCGTGAAGTAAAGCGCTTACTAATAAGAGCAATGGCCTATGCCGCTTTCCGTAAGCAACGAACTATTGGCCTGGATATTAATGCAGATGACCTGAGGTTACCGACAATAGACGAAGTCAGAATGGGGTTTTTGTCATAAATTGAAAGCTAAGGCAAAGCACTGCTCAATGCCAATAGTAGGGACGTATTGCATACGCCCTATTTAAACACAACCTACATGACTAATTAATAGGCTGTGCAAATAGCTTAATTGATCGTAATCGGGGAACCGATTGTAATGTAGGGTGGGCAAACTGCTTTATCGTTTGCCCACCATTTACCGACAAGCGGTGGGCAGTAAGCGCTGCCCACCCAACCTGACTAAGTTACGAGCACTAAATAACTTGAGCAAATTTACATTCGTCAGGTAGCGGCGATTTGCATACGCTCTATACATTTGTCGACTAAAACAGAGCAAGATCATTCGACATAATACGCTACGCAATTTTTACCTGATGTATATGTTTACGAGTTTTATTTACCAGTTATAAAAGAGGTAAATAGGGGGTTATTTTTCTTTAATATAAGTTATGTAATACCTACGTAATATTACTTATTATAAAATCAAAGGTTGTAACATAAAAAGTTAAGGGTACTGTTTTTCGCTCTCTATGATTTTGTGAAATTAAGCTATACAAAAAAAGGAAAAATTGATTGTGATAGTCCAACTTAAAAAAGTCAGCGCAAGAACTAGTTTAGTCGTGGCCAAGACCATGATGGCTGTTTTTGCCGGCTATCAGGCGACTACGATTCAGACAGCCCCCCCCCCCGCATACAATCAAGTTGAATCAAGCGTAGTCAGTTCTCTTGATTTAAAGGCATTACCCGAAACCATCAGCTTTAAACATCCCGATCGCCTAAATCCTTTAGCGCGATTATCTCGCCAGTTTGGTGCGCAAGCGCCAGAAATCATTTCTCTAGCATTTACAAGTAGGTATCTATGAACATCTCGACAAGTAATCGATTTTTCCGTTCGGCTGCAATTTCTATTTTTCTTCTTTATGACTTTAGTTATTCAAGCCAGGCTATTGCAGAATCTGGGGCGAAATCAATGTTTGCCGATGATAATTCAACAGTCATGATGACTGAGGAAGAAAAACCTAAGGACAATGTAGTTAAAAAAACTAAAACTAAAGCCAAATCTATAGAGTTATCGACCACAGCAAATGAAGCAGACAGTTATGCTGGATTGCAGTATTGGATTGATTTAGAAGACGCAAATGGTCACTTAAGTAGGGTAACTAGTAATCATGTTTTCCAAAGTGGTGATGGAATAAAGTTACAAATAAAGAGCAAAACTTCCGGTTATTTGTATGTTCTTAATCAAGATGTGACAGGTAGAGCCACGCCATTATTCCCCTCAAATGGTCAAAATGCTTATATTGAAGCAGGAATGACCCGAACAATACCAGATCATGGTGCCATTCGTTTTGATAATATTGCTGGAAAAGAAAAAGTCACTATCGCACTTTCAAAATTCCCTGTAACTGGTGCCGCCAGTCCTACAGCTCAACAAAAGCCAGAAACTTTAATTTCTTATAATGATTGCTCACAAAATGGTCCCGCTGGTTCTAAAGGTATGTTTACAGATACTGATGGAGTAGGCGTTGATATGAGTTGCATCCGAAATAATCATAGCGCTGGCTCTAAAGGCATGTTTACAGAAGAAGATACTTTTTCCGCACAACCAGCAAGCTACTCAGTTTTGCCATCAAATGAGTTAGTTCAAGGGAAAGTACTTTTCGTTGATTTTTATTTAGATCACCATTAATTGTAGAAGTCGCGCATTATGAACATTAAAAATTTTAAAATTATTGCCTTAACACTGTCTATGTTACTTTTTTTAAATAGTTGCGCGACAATTAAGGATGCTTCTACATCGCTAGGCTCAACGGGTACGGGTGTTATTGCTGGAGTAGTTACTGGTGCTGGCGTTGGTATACTATGCGATAAACTAACGGGCGGTGGTTATACGCCGTTGTGCGTACTGGCTGGTATGGCAACAGGCGCTTTGGTTGGCACATGGGCGGCAAAGCTGGACGAAGAAGCTGAAAAAGCAGTACCTGCTATGGATTGTGCCTCAGTAAAAAGACGCATGAATTACAGTTCAACCAAACCTAAAGCAGTCTTAAAGTTAGCAACCCCACAAGCTTCATCGGTTGTTACTCCAGGTACCGATTTAAAAATGCCTATCAAAATGGATTTAGTTACCCCAGGTTCACAAGGTAAAGAAGCTGAGCTAGCGTTCAAAATTGATACGACTTCAGGTACTACAAAAAATACCGGCCGTGCAATAACAAAAACCTGTGGTGGTGATTACACGTTGCCATTGGTTATTCCGACTGAAAAAGAGGGTGTGTATAACACAACCATCAAACTCTTAAATGCGACTGATAACAGCGAAATAGACGGTGGGACTTTAAGCTTTTGCTATACCGTTGCCAAAGACGGCGTTGATAAGTGTACTAAAGTTCAAGCTATTAAAGCCACCCCTGTTGTGCAACCTGCTGCGGTTGAAGAACCTGCTGTAATTCCAAGCAAAAAAACCAAGAAAAAAGCGAAAAAACAATAGAAAGCTTTAGAGCGTGCAAAGCTGCACGCTCTTTTTTGCCTACGATGTCATTTAAAACGGTAAATATCATGATACTAAACAAAAACATGCCGAAACAGCTCATGGGGCTGGCTTTACTGCTAGGTTATTTGTCATTGACGGGTTGCGCTACAACGGGCGCAAAGATGGCTTTAAGTATAGCCAAAGAAGACGAAGCTAAAAGCTGTGAAGCTTCTTATGTGGCCGATATGGCGAAAGTTAAGCTCGAAGATTGTGATCGTATTACTCGTTTAATTAAAAAAGCCGGTGTGCCAGAAGGCTTTGTGGGTTATGACAACTCAGGGCGTTTAATACTTAAAGGTACCTACGCCAACGAAGACCAAATCGATTTAGCTTATATGACGGCATTAACGGTAGTCGGCACCAGTTCGATGGAAATTTCACCAATTACTCCGCGTGATTTACAAGAAATAAGACTAGTACAATCGTATGTGCCACAAAAGAACTTAAGTGTTAAAGGTGAAAAATATGCCTTGTTAATTGGCGTGTCAAAATTCCAAGGTGGCTTTTCAGAAATTCAAACCGCTGTAAAAGATATTGAATCGGTAAAAGATACCTTGATAAAAAGTGGTGGCTTTAAGAATAGCAACATCGTGTTAATCAAGGATGAACAAGCAACAAAGTACAATATTTTAACGGCATTGCGTGAATTAAAAGCTAAAGCTACGCCAGATGATTCTGTAGTGTTTTACATCAGTACCCACGGCACACCACCCAACACTTTTGGAAAAATGGGGATTATTCCCTACGATTTAAAAACAGAGCTAAACCATGAAAATATGCAAGCTATCGCAGACAAGATCAGTAAAGATGAAAGCGGTGACGATGCCATTATCAAAATTGTTAAGCAACGTGTTACAACATTAAAAACAGCCGTGTCGTTTGATGACATACAAGATTTTATAACGGGCATTAAAACCGACAAATTTGTAGCAGTGCTTGATACTTGCTATAGCGGTTCAGCTTTGGGTGCCTTAAGTTATCCTGTGGGTGGTTCGCAATATGCCACGCGTGAACAAGATTATGTGCAAAGTTTAAATGCAGCCAATAAACGCGAATTAGTTGGAAGTGGAAAAATATGCACCAACAGTAGTTACAGCGATAGCTCACTATTAGGCATAAAAACTAAAGACCAGCTCAGTGCTAATCAGAAAAAATGTGCCAGCAAAGGCAGTAAAGGCCTTTATGCCTCAGACAATGTGACAACAGCAAGAACAAAGTCCGCTACAGGTGAACATTATAATTATGAAATGCTAGAAAAATTTAAAACAGCCTTTGGTAATTATGATGTTCAGGCAAAGCATGGAAAAATTATTATTACCGCGACCAGTGGTGATGAAAAATCACAATTTAATTCCGACCTAGTTCCTACCTCTTATTTTACTTACTACTTAACGAAAGGTTTGCAAAGCTCGCATGGGCAAATCTATCCAGCTTTTGATTACGCCCGTATCAGAACTAGAAAAGTAGTCAGTGAAAATCTTGAAAATTGTTCACAAACCCCAGAAATGATTAGTGCACCTGATGCATGTATCAATGTAGATATTTCAAAATAAAAGGCTATCAATATGAATTACCTCATTAATTTGTTTTCAATTTTTTCAAGTACCAGTATCTTACTAATTGACCATGACCGAGCACTATATGCAGAATTGCTGGTTAGCGGATTGGTTTTAGGTTTAGGTTTGTGGGTTTTTGCGGCATTTTTTGGTCGCTTGTTTTACAAACCTTATCAATTGACTATTGGTCAGCACATTTTATGTGGATTCCTAGTGGTTTTGCTGACGTCATCGATTCCAACAGTTTATGCAACTTCAACATATTTAAAACCAAGTCTAGCCGCCTTGATTTTAAATTGGCGCGACGCATTGGTTCAAAATAAAGATTGGAATGATCAACAATTTAAACGGCAGTATTACGAAATAAAAAAATTAGGTTTGGAAGATTTCACAGCTTATCCTGCGCCAGAACAAGGTGGAAAACTGATTCCCGTGACAAAGCTTGAAACGAGAATTAAATCTAGTCAAATAATTTCTGATGATGCGATTGCGAATTTTAATTTCACTTACCCTCTTCTTTCTACAGTTATTGGTGCAACACAAAACGTATCTGCAGAGAAAGTGAATAAAGATGTTAATGAATATCTTAATTTACATACAGGAACGGCTTATCCAATAGATCGAGGTGTGCAGCTCGCGGTTACGCAGATTTCTACGGAATTAGAAACAAAAATTTCACATGTCATTTTGCTAATTCGACTTTTGCTCATATTTAAAATTATTTTTTTGTACGGCATCTGTTTTGGCTGGATTGCTTATGTATCTTTAAAGCAAATTCAGATTCATTCTTCACATTCGTCCGTTTCTAAAAATATATAAGGAAAAATCATGTCTAACAATCATTTGATTATTGGTTTAGGTGGCACAGGTGGCAAAACCATAAAAAATCTTCGCAAAGCAATTAACGAAGAGTTTCGTTGTAACGATCCGAATCAATCACGTTTCAAACCCAATACACCTATTTATATTAAATATCTGTACATGGATTCGAGCAAGCCAGACATGGCTGCAAGTGAAACATGGAAAACACAGGATGATATTGGAAGCGACATTGGTTTAAATAAAGAAAGTTTGTTCCCAATTTCGCAAAACAATTTAAGTGTGCGTTTGAATGATCCACAAAATTACCCTGTAACGCACCGATACATTGGTAAAAAAGAGGAATGGTCTGAAATTTTTTCTTCTATGAACATCAACGAAACGGCAGGTGGTCAAATTCGACGTTTAGGTGTGGCGTTATTCGAACCAGAATGCACAAACTTTGGCGCCCATGTTCTCACATTAACTCATCAATTAGAAAATGCCAGCAGTCAACAAGGTACTCAATTTCATGTTTGTACTGGATTAGCGGGTGGTACTGGTAGTGGTTCATTTCTTCATGTGATTGCTCAATTACGTGCCAAATTTCCTAACTCAACATATTACCCAATTTATTTGTACGTTTTGTTGCCAGAGGAGAATTCGCCTTGGGCAAGTAATGGTGAAAAAACCAACTATTACGCCAACGGTTATGCAGCACTACAAGAATTGAACGCTTATTTGGTTTCAGATTCTAGCGAAACGCCAAATAAAGGTGGGCCTCTGTTTGCGCCGATTGATTTAACAGGGCAAACACAAAGATTTGAAAACGCCAGCACTAATTCGACAAAATTAAAAGATCGATTGCAGGGTTGTTTCATTTTGGATAATGTGAACGAGTCAAGTATTAAAGTCCCTGTTCAAGAAGTTACTCAATTATTTGCCCAATTGTTATATCAACGTGTTTTCTTACTCGACGATCCGAGTGCGTCAATCCCACAAAATGTAAAGTCGGCTATTTCGCTTGAAAACTTTAATATTCCTGATGAATCCAAAGCAAGTGATCAGAATTTCAAGTTACGCTCGGTGCGCTGGCAAACGTTCGGTGTAAAAAAAATCGTTATACCTGATGAAGAAATTCGTGAGCATTTAGCGGCTTGTTTTGCAGAGCAATCAATTTTACAGATGCTTTACAATAATTGGATGCCAGGTGATACACGCTACCGTGCCGAAGCGAAAAATTCCGTATTTTCTGATTTTGTTCAAAAAGAATCTAATCGACGTCTGTGGAAATTAGCAAATAACCAAATTACTCTATCAGAGGGCTTATTAGAAAATGAAACTATTGCAAATTGGAATGATATCCAAGATGAATGGCTTTTAACTGCTAATGAGGTAAAAAATAATGCTTGGGCAGCGCCAGAACAAAATGGTCGTGATGGCCGTTTAGATGATCTTCAGAAATCTTTTGAAGATCATTACACTAAAAACTTCAGAAGTATAGGCGTTGAGGTTTTTTATAAATCAAAACAAGATGATTTGGGGCGTGAAAATACCCACATTACTGAAATCGTTAGCGCCATGCAATCATGGATGTATTTAAAATGGCAAGAAGGTGAATACGGTTTTGTTGATTTGCAAACCATGTTGAAAGATTTAACTGATGACACAAAGAATCGTATCAACACAATAAATGGTCGAATTAAAGCAATGGAAAATCGCCGTGGTGAATTACGTGATTTAATTTCAAAAAACAAAGATTCATGGGTTAATGTTGGTATTTTAGGTAAATTGTCGGGCAAAAAAGAAACTCTTTTCGAAAGCCAAGCGGAATGTTTGCGTGAGTATTATGAATTACAAACCTTGAATGTAGCTTG
>CAIZMK010000036.1 GCA_903934035.1 uncultured Methylococcaceae bacterium | reverse complement strand
TAGGCTATTAATATTTAATAATAATTTTTTAATAGATCAAATCTCCCCTGCCCCTCTTTGCTAAAGAGGGGCATAAAAAGAATATTTTCACAGTCTCGATAGCCGAAATCCATCAAAACCCAGCGGTCATGTTTTTATCGCTCCCCGATTTATCCCCCCCGACTTATTAAATATTGGACAAATGATTGAGAGCTATTTATTCCATTATCTGTTCCGAATTCCATTAACACCAACATTTATAATATGTGACATTACATACAAACTGGGTTAGTGACAGCGCAACCCGACAAACATACTGATTAACCCTTCAACGCTATCAACAATGCCTGCATAGACCTTATTTTCTATTAACTATCGCCCTAACTATTCCAAGCATAGGAACACCTACCAATGCACAAGATACCGACCAGTGAGCACCGATATAAGCGGTATAAGTTGCAGCGACTATTGACAGAATAGCAGTTAATGCACCCAGCCATTGACCATGTAAAATGGATGATGCATCTTGTTTTATAATTTTTAACTCAGTGTTATGCCTATGCAATTGCTCAATTTCAGCCATATGCATAATGCGCTCAGCACCATTATCAATAATGGCATTAAACTCTTTTAATACCGATGGTGGTGGAATAGGTCCTTGCCATTGAGCAGAAACGATAGCGCTATTATCGGCTATCTGAGCGTTGGATTCTGTCGATTGAGACATTAAAATCGCCTCCTATTTTTCTCCAATCACTCTGTAAATTTTCGGCATCAGCTCTCTGATCCGAGTGTATTTTTTCAACCTTACTTATCTTCGTTAATTCATGGCTTGCATATAATCCAGAACCAGAGAGCCCCTGAATAAAAGCATCGAAAAATCTTGATGTCATATTTATCTCCAAAACCATTAACACATACTAAATAACATAGGTCAAGTTAGCGATAGCGTAACCCGACATTTCAAAGCTCATACGTCGGGTTACGGCTAGCGCCTAACCCGACCTACAACATTAACTTAACTTAGCCCTTCAACGCTTTCAATACCGCTTGCATAGTAGCATTGGCATCACCAAACAACATGCGGGTGTTATCGAGTACGAACAATGGATTACCTACGCCAGCATAACCTGAAGCCATACTGCGTTTAAGAACGATGGTGGTTTCGCCTTTCCAGCATTCTAAAACCGGCATACCGGCAATCGGGCTATTGGGATCATTTAGCGCGGAGGGATTAACAATGTCATTAGCGCCGATTACGATAGACACGTCGACATTGCCAAAATCTTCGTTGATTTCATCCATTTCAAAAACGATGTCATAAGGAACTTTAGCTTCTGCTAACAATACATTCATGTGACCCGGCATACGACCTGCAACAGGATGGATACCAAAACGTACTTTTTTACCTTTATCACGCAACAACTTAGTGATTTCATTGACGGTATGTTGTGCTTGGGCGACGGCCATTCCATAACCTGGGATAATCATGATGTTTTTTGAATCTTGCAGCAACTTAGCCACTTCTTCTGCTTCGATAGGTTGCACTTCACCTTCAATAGCCGCGGCTTCACCACCAGAAGACGTACCAAAACCACCAGCGATAACGCTTAAAAAGTGTCTATTCATCGCACGGCACATAATGTAGCTCAAAATAGCACCACTACTACCCACTAAGGCTCCGGTTACGATCAACAAATCATTGCTAAGCATAAAACCAGTGGCTGCTGCTGCCCAACCGGAATAACTATTAAGCATAGAAATAACCACTGGCATATCTGCACCGCCGATAGCCATAACCATGTGAATACCAAACAATACCGCAATGGCAGTCATGATAGCTAAAGGAATAATAGCCTCGCCACCTGCTTCAGTTTGTTGTAAGAACATCGCACCCAAGCCGATAACAGCAAATAATAACGATAAATTTAACCAATGACGTCCTGGCAATAATAAAGGCTTACCATTGATTTTTTCACTTAATTTACCAAAGGCAATCACTGAACCTGAAAAAGTCACAGCACCAATTAATATGCCGATATAAATTTCTACTTCATGGATGGTTTTTTCTACGCCAGCAATCGAAATAGAGCTATCCATAAAATTAGCATAACCCACTAAAACCGCAGCTAAACCTACCAAACTGTGCATGATGGCAACCAATTCTGGCATTTGAGTCATTTCAACTTTTAAGGCAGCTTTAGCACCGATCAAGCCACCAATGGCGATAGCGGCAATCAATACACTGTAAACAGTAACTGAAGCACTTAAGGTGGTTGCGATAATTGCAATCGCCATACCTAACATGCCGTAATAATTACCTTTACGGGCTGATTCCTGATTGCTTAAACCACTCAGACTTAAAATGAACAAAATGGCGGCAACGATATATGACATCGTAACTAAACTATGAGACATAATGATTTCCTGTTATTTTCTGAACATTTCTAACATACGACGGGTGACTAAGAAGCCACCAAATATGTTAATAGACGCGAGTAAGATAGCGGAACCAGCTAGTATGGTAACCGTATTATTGGCGGTAGAGACCTGAACCACCGCACCAATTACGATAATACTACTAATAGCATTAGTGACGCTCATTAAGGGGGTATGCAACGAATGTGAAACATTCCAAATCACTTGATAACCCACGAAACAAGCTAAAACAAAAACGGTAAAGTGAGTCATGAATGATTCTGGTGCCACAGCTCCGATACCAAATAAAACCAAACCCGCAATGACGATAGGTAATAATTGCTGAACGACTGGCGGTAAAAAGGATTTCTTAGGTTCAGCAACGACTTCTGTACTCGCCTGTGCTGCTTGTTGCGCAGGCGCTGCAGACAGTTTAGGTGGCGGTGCAGGCCAAGTGATAGCGCCTTCTTTAATCACCGTAGTACCGCGTATGACTTCGTCATCAAAATTAATATTAAGTAAACCGTTCTTTTCAGGACTTAACTCTGTTAATAAATGACGAAGATTGGTCGCATAAAGTTGACTCGATTGATTAGCTAAACGACTCGGTAAATTGGTATAACCTATGATAGTCACATCATGCTTAACCACGACTTGATCTTTTTCAGTTAACTCACAGTTACCGCCTTGTTCTGCCGCTAAATCAACAATGACACTACCGGCTTTCATGGAAGCGACCATTTCTGCGGTGATGAGCTTAGGTGCGGGTCTACCAGGAATTAAAGCGGTGGTGACGATAATATCGACTTCTTTGGCTTGCTCGGCAAATAAAGCCATCTCGGCATCAATAAATTCTTTAGACATGGTTTTAGCATAACCACCTGCCCCTGCGCCTTCTTCCTTGAAATCCAACATCAAGAATTCGGCGTCCATACTTTCGATTTGTTCTTTTACTTCAGGACGGGTATCAAAGGAACGCACGATAGCGCCCATGCCTTTTGCAGTACCGATAGCGGCAAGACCTGCAACACCTGCACCAATCACTAAGACTTTAGCAGGTGGTATTTTGCCAGCAGCGGTAATTTGACCGGTAAAAAAGCGACCGAAATGTTGGGCAGCTTCTACGATGGCGCGGTAACCAGCAATATTAGCCATAGAACTTAAGGCATCCAGCTTTTGGGCTCTGGACATACGCGGCACGCTGTCCATGGCTAATACGGTAACGCCTTTAGCGGCCAACTTATTTAATAAGTCTTCATTTTGAGCCGGCCAAATAAAACTGATTAAAGTTGCGCCAGGTGATAACAACTCTGTTTCTTCTAGTGATAAACTTAGATTGAGCTCAGGCGCTCGCACTTTCATGATTATGTCAGATTGCTTCCATAAGGTCTGCGTATCTGCAACGATCTCAACGCCTGCTTCCTTGTAAGCCTCATCAGAAATATTAGCGCCGAGTCCGGCACCGCTTTCGATACTTATGGAAAATCCTAATTTTATTATTTGTGCAGCAGCCTCGGGTGTCGTGGCTACACGCATTTCACCGTGGTGAATTTCTTTTGGGATACCAATCTTCATACAGTCTCCTGTGGGCGTGATTTAGGGCATTAAACTACTAGATTTTAGTTTTGAATCAAAACCACAGCGGAGCATAGGCGAATAAGTGTTTAGTTTCAATAAAAAACACACAAAACCTAAAGCATTCTTAATTTTTTAATAAACTGATGTTAATCTTGTGATCGGATTTACTAAAAATCACTTTACAAACAGATTACGTTATTTCTTTGTAAAATAGTAAAAGATTTTTTGCTCCAAGTGCATAGAATGCTAAGTTTTTATCGTTGATAAGAATAAGGAAACGATGAAGTTTTTAGGTGTTGAGTTGCAGTAGATCGATAAACTCTGTTGCTGCCTGCCTTTGTCATGACATAGGTCGTGCAACGTTGTAGCCGTAGGCCAGAATAAGACTTTACGAGCGTAAGCCAATAAAGCGTTTCCGGCATAGACACTACTCCTGTGCTGGAAACGCCATCATGCGCTACGCTTAGATGGTCTTATTCCGGCCTACAACTGCACACAGCTAACCTGACCTACAATTTTCATGACTAAAAACACAAGGAACAAAGCCATCATTTTTGCCAAAGATTTTATAGAAACTAGCGAAGGCCTTGTTTTTGCTGTGGTCAGTTCAAATACCGAGCAAGATCAGGTCTTATGTTTTTTACGTTATATTAAGCGAGGCTCTGCTTGGAATAAGCTCACCACCGATCCTGCTAACGCTTACTTAAAACAACATCATCCTGACTACCTCTATTATTCAGCCAATTTAGATGCGCATTTACATGCCGTCCCTTTAAAGCGCATTTTTAAACATCATCAAGCTAAGCAGCGCTTGCAAGATCTTATGCAAACTGAGCAGCTTGATACGATTGAAAGTGACTTAATTCAGCTTTGTCAGTTATTACAAGAAGCAGGCCTAGATTTAAGCCAAACAGGCGTTACGGGTTCACTATTAATAGGAGCCCAGCAAGCGAGTTCAGATATCGATTTAGTCTGTTATAGCCGCGCTGCTTTTAATCAATGTCGCGCCATTACTCGAGCATTAATCGATCAACAACAGCTACATGAACTAACTGAACAAGACTGGCAAGCCTCTTATGATCGCCGTTCTTGCGAACTAAGTTATAGCGATTATGTTTGGCATGAACGCCGCAAATTTAATAAAGCTGTCATTAATGGCCGAAAATTTGATTTAAACTTTATTGATGACAGTCTCAACTCTGCTTTAAGCCATTATCAAAAATGTGCAGCGATTACGCTGCAATGTATTATTACCGATGATACACATGCCTTTGATTATCCGGCTGAATTTAAAATAGCTCATGATGACATTGATGCCATAGTCAGTTTTACAGCGACTTATACCGGACAAGCCTTTAAAGGTGAAATGGTTGAAGTATCAGGTATCGTAGAACAAAATCATCTAGGTATTAAACGCATAGTGGTCGGTTCTAGTCGTGAAGCTCACGGCGAATATATTAAGGTGCTACGTGCTTAAATTGAGTGATTTTGCTGCCGTTATTTTCGACATGGATGGCTTAGTACTAGACACTGAACCCACTTATTTTATTGCTTGGCAACAAGCTGCAAAAAACATGGGTTATGAGCTATCCGCAAGTTTCTGTGAATCTCTATCGGGCTTACATTACCAGGCCATCACCGAACAATTGCGCAGTTATTGTGGCGCAGACTTTAATCTGCAACGCTTTAACGAATTAAGTGGACGCTGTTGGCATGAACAAGTAAACCGTTATGGTATTAATGTACAGCCTGGTTTTAATGAACTGATAAAAACATTAGAACAACAACAAATCCATTATTGTTTAGCCACTAATAGTAGTGCTATCAACGCTAAAGAATGCCTGGCTTTTGCAAATCTAACAGATACTTTTACTACTATCATCAGTCGTGATGATGTATTAAACGGCAAACCAGAACCTGATATTTTTTTAAAAGCAGCAGAGTGTTTAAATGTACCCATACATCAGTGCTTGGTTCTTGAAGATTCCCATGCGGGTATCCTTGCCGCCAAAAGAGCTGGAGCTTATACAGCATGGATACCCAGCACAAAAATCATTAATCCTGTCACATTGAGTCTTTGTAATATTATGGTAAATAATTTAGCGGATATTATTACCCTAGTCGTTGATCCTAGAAGTACCATTATCAACTAACGATGCCGGTCTGGGTTTGCAACCCCGACCGAAACGTTTTGATGCCTAAATAGCTTTGGAAATGTTAAACGTTAAGAACTGGCTTGCAAACCCAGTCCTGCTTTGGATGAACTTTAAAAGACTTACACCATAAAATCCATGCTCAAGTTCACTCATAATGCCTTTAATCCTGTATAATCCTTTCATTTTTGCAACAACATGCCTTTCCTATTGTGATAGTTCAACATTCTAAAGTCTCAGTTATTGCTCCTGCCAGATTACACATGGGCTTTATTGATTTAAGCGGTTCCTTATCTCGCCATTTTGGCAGCATAGGTGTCGCCCTTAATGAACAGGCCACCCGCTTAAGTGTTAGTCATGCTGAGCAACGTACCATTACTGGACCTGGCGCACATCGCGCTGACAAATGTTTAACTTCACTATGTAAGGCACTCAACGTTTCCGATCAGCTTGAAGTCATCATTGAAACAGCTATTCCGGAACATGTAGGCTTAGGTTCTGGCACCCAAATGTCCTTAGCCATTGGCATGGCCTTAAACACCTACTATGATCTAGGATTAACAGTCAGAGATATTGCAGCCTTAATGGATAGAGGTTTACGTTCGGGTATCGGTATCGGCATCTTTGAACAAGGCGGTTTAGTCGTAGACGGCGGACGTGGAGAAAAAACAATAACTCCGCCGATGCTCGTTCACATGGACATCCCCAAAGATTGGCGCTTCATTTTAGTTTTAGATCAACGCGGCCAAGGCTTACATGGCCAGCAAGAAATACAAGCTTTTAAGGAATTACCGCCTTTCCCTCAGCAAGAAGCTGCGCGTTTATGTTATTTATTGCTAATGCAAGGTTTACCTGCAGTTGCTGAAAATGATCTTAGTAAGTTTGGTGATGTGATTACCCAATTACAACGTTCAGTAGGCGAACATTTCGCATCAGCTCAAGGCGGAGTGTTTACCAGCCCTGAAGTTGCTTGTGCTATGGATTGGTTAAAAAAACAAGGGGCTGTTGCTATTGGTCAAACCTCTTGGGGGCCTACGGGTTTTTGTGCAATAGATGGCATAGAACTAGCTGAAGCCATTACCCATAAAGCTAAAGAGAAATTTGCTCACTTCGATAACTTAAGTTTTATAACTGCCAGCGCTAGAAATAGTGGTGGAGATGTTTTTGTTGTTTGAAGATAATCATTCCGCAATATTTAAAAAAATAGGGTAAAAGGTGTTGGTCGGGTTAGGCGCTAGCCGGAACCCGACCTACGCAAGCGTTTTATCCCATGTTAAGCTGATAGCCAATCATTTAACTAATTCTTAGCTTATCTAATAGCCCACTGCCCCCACAGAAAGCAGAAATATGAACGTTAACTTAGACACTCAAAATCACCTCGTTACCATAAAAAACTTACTAGCCAAGCATAAACTCATCGAAGGCTTAGTGAAGCGCCAAGATATGCCCCATCATGATTTGGTAGAAACGCTAGTACACAAACAAAATAGAGTCGAGTTACAAAAACTACTGGATAATCTTGATCGCCAAATTATCGCAAGGATACTTGAGTCTCTATCCAGCGAAGATAGACAAATAACTTGGCTATTACTAGCTGATGACCGTAAAGAAGATGTTCGGCGAGAAATAACTGAAGCAATACGCGCTGAATTTATTATCGAAACTAAAGCTCGTAATCGAAGCATGATGGTACGTGTATTTGATTTGCACGAAGGACGCTTACACCAAATCCCCATTGAAACTAAAGAAGATTTAGCCAGAGCTAATCCCATCTGGATTGATTTAGTCAGACCTGAAGACGAACAAATTGCTTGGGCAAAAGATATTTTCGACGTAGAACTGCCTAATCCAAAAAGCTTAACCGATCTTGAAACCAGCGCCCGCTTCTACATAGAAGAAAATGGCGAAGTACATTTACATTCTGATTTTTTACTCGATAGAAAAGATGAGTCACGCAACGTTGCCGTGGCTTTTGTTCTTCATAATGGCATCTTATTTTCAGTCCGTAACAAAGAACTACCGGTATTTCGTTTACAACGACTAAGGGCACGGGCAGAATCGGGTTATGTATCAGAAGCTAAAGATGTATTACTAGATTTGTATGCCGCCGAGGTTGAATATTCGGCAAACGCACTAGAAGATGTTTATGCTGAACTCGAATCTGTAGGCAGGCAAGTTTTTAAATCACACATGACTGATCATGAAGCCGAAAAAATACTGGCGGCTATTGCTGAAGAAGAAGATCTTAACGGACGTATACGGAGAAATGTTCTAGATACACGAAGAGCTTTATCTTTTTTAATGCGTGGCAAATATTTATCTGAAGATCAGCATGCTGAGGTTAGAGAAATATTACGAGACATAGAATCTTTGGATGGACATACGTCTTTCTTGTTTAATAAAATCAACTTCCAGATGGATGCCACCGTTGGTTTCATTAATGTTAACCAAAACAAAGATCTTAAACGCTTAACCATTATTAGTGTTATTTTTATGCCGCTTAATCTTTTAGCTGGCATAGGGGGTATGTCTGAATTTACCATGATGACAGGTGGAGTCTCTTGGCCTATCGCTTATGGTGGTTTTCTCCTAGGTTTATTTATGATTGGTTGGTTAACCTTTTTAGGTCTGCGATTCTTCGAAAACAAGACTATTAAGAAGCCAAAAGTACACAAGAAGATAAATTAAGCTGGTTGTACCCCCCTTCCAGCCTTCTGGCAACATAGGTATCTACACAAGTATATTAGCGTTTCACGCACCGCGTGAGAACGATAATAAACACCGTAGGGGCGTATTGCTTACGCCCCTATATCGAACATTCATTATTATAGATTGATGATTGCATTAGAGCGTATTTAACCTGGCGTATGCAATACGCCCCTACTGGCCATTACCACAATATTATCGTTCTTGCGTGGGAACGATAGTAAACTTGTATAGAAACCTATACCCTGACAAAGGATTTAATTTTGTAGCTTTATCTTAAATTCAAGCAGTCTAAATACTGGGTTACACCTTCTTTGACGGTCAGAAATTCTTTGTTGTACCCAGCTTGCCTTAATCCTGAAATATCCGCCTGCGTATAACTCTGATAAGCACCTTTTAGATGCTCTGGAAAAGGAATATATTCAATACTGCCTTTTTGATGCCAAGCAAGCACCGTATTAGCAACGGTATTAAAAGTTTCTGCCCTGCCTGTACCCACATTAAAAATGCCGCTTTGCTCTGGATGATCTAAAAACCATAAATTGACATCAACCACATCATCGACATAAACAAAATCCCGTTGCTGTTCACCATCATCCATACCATCGCAACCTGCAAACAATTTTGCTTTGTTATGTTCTAGCACTTGCTGATTAAAATGAAATGCCGTACTACTCATTGAACCTTTATGCTGTTCACCAGGGCCATAGACATTAAAATAACGAAAGCCAGCAATTTGACAATCAGTTGTTGGCAATACTAGCCGCACATATTGATCAAATTGAAACTTAGAATAAGCATACATATTAATAGGTTGCTCACAGCTACGCTCTACTCGAAAACCATTAGCACCATTGCCATAAACCGATGCTGAAGAAGCATAAATAAACGCGACATTTTTAGAAATACACGCGTGCAACAACTGTTTAGAATAATCGTAATTATTTTTCATTACATATTGACCATCCCATTCAGTGGTTGCAGAACAAGCCCCTTGATGGAAAACTGCTTTTACGCCATTTAAAAAGCCAGTCGTATTCATCTTCTCGATAAATTCAGCTTTATCCATATAATCAGCGATATTCAGATCAGCGATATTATGCATTTTTCGACCATTCACTAAATGATCAACTAACAATATATTATTTTCGCCACGCTTATTTAAGGCTCGAATCATATTACTACCAATAAAACCCGCGCCACCTGTAACAACAATCATAGCTCACCCTTTGCTTTATTTATCATCGCCGTTGTTGATTGACCATCAACAAACTGTAAGATTTTAACTTCGCCACCGGCTTTAATAACACAATCGCCACCGACCACTTGCTCGGCACTATAATCACCGCCCTTAACAATAACATCAGGTAGTAACTTACAATATAAGCGTTCGGGCGTTTCTTCTGTAAAATCCACCACCCAATCAACACAGGCTAAAGCGGCTAAAACAGCCATACGTTCTTTTAAGGCATTAATGGGGCGAGATTCACCTTTAAGCTGTTTAACCGAAGCATCGGAATTGACGGCTACGCAAAGACGATCACCGAGTGCTTTCGCTTGCTCTAAATAAGCCACATGGCCTGCATGCAATAAATCAAAACAACCATTGGTCATAATGATTTTTTCATTATGTGCCCTGGCTCTAGCAAAGAGTTTAGCGAGTTCGTCTTCTGCAACCACTCCGTAAAAAGAATCTCTGGCACCATGCATAGCACGAGTTAATTCTTGTAAAGAAACAGTAGAGGTACCTAGCTTGCCAACAACTATGCCGCCTGCCAAATTAGCTAAATACATAGACTCCACTAAAGGCAATTGCAAAGATACACATAAAGCCATCACGGCAATAACCGTATCCCCAGCCCCTGTTACATCAAAAACATCTTTAGCTTTTGCGGGTATGGAATGGACTTGATCGGCTTCAATCAAGGTCATACCTGCTTCACCACGCGTCAATAACAGCGTAGGAATTTGATATTGCGCTAATAAGGCTCGGCCTTTATCTATGAGTTGCTGCTCGTCTTGACAAGCACCGACCACCGCTTTCAACTCTGACAAATTAGGTGTAATTAAATCGGCCTCTGCATACTGACTATAATCAACCCCTTTAGGATCAACTAAAGCTTTAACACCGGCTTGTTTTGCGTCTGAAATAAAACTGGCTACTTCAACTAAGGTACCTTTGCCATAATCCGAAAACACCACCACATCATGCTCAGCTAGGTGGCGTTTTAAGGCAGTTCGCAAAGCGACTTGATCAAACTGTATGGGGGTATCTTCAAAATCTAAGCGTATCAATTGCTGATGTTGCGCCATAACCCGTAACTTGCAGATACTACGCAATGACTTTTGAACGACAAAATCGCAAACGACACCTTCGGCTTCTAATAATCGTTGGACTATTTCACCTTCGGCATCATCACCTATAACACCTAATAGAGTTACTTGACCGCCTAGCTTGGCAATATTGAGGGCAACATTGGCTGCGCCACCAATACGATCTTCGACAGATTTCACCTTAACTACGGGTACAGGTGCTTCTGGAGAAATACGAGTAGCTTGCCCAGACCAATAACGGTCTAGCATCACATCACCAATAACAATAATTCTAGCCGCGTTAAACTCAGGCGTTACTACGATCACTTAATGCCTCCTCAATGACACCACACCACCAATGCCCAATTAATATATGAGCTTCTTGTATTCTTGCTGTTACTTTTGAAGGCACTATCACCGCAAGGGTTGCCTGTTTACTTAATTCACCGCCTTCATTGCCTGTCAAACCAATAACGGTCATGCCTTTTGCTTTTGCAGTTTCTGTCGCCTTCAAAATATTTTTGCTAGTACCCGAAGTAGAAATAGCTATTAGACAATCATTGCTATGACCCAAGCCTTCAACCTGTCTGGAAAATACGGTCTCAAAATCAAAATCATTAGCATGAGCTGTTAAGATTGAGCTATCTGTGGTCAAGGCAATAGCTGACATGGCCTGACGTTTCTTTTCATAACGCACCACTAATTCAGCGGCGATATGTTGACAGTCAGCTGCACTACCGCCATTACCACAAAGCATGATCTTGCCACCCTGTTTTAAGGTGTTAATCAATAAAGCCCCTGCCGCTTCTATCGCGTCAGACTGCTCGGCTAAGCTAGCGATCATCACTTGATGTTCTTCAAGCTCTGTCACAAATTTTTTCAAAATAGTTCTCCGTATTCTTAAAGAGAGATAGTGTTTAGTTACCCTATAGCTTTGTCGCATAGATCTCCCCCTTTGAAAAAGGGGGATTGAGGGGGATTTATTTAAGTAATCTCCCTAACCCCTCTTTTCCAAAGAGGAGGAACTAAATAACCACATTTAATTTACTGTGCCCACTTCAAGCGGTTGCTCTGTATTTTCAGTGTGATTTTTAAACTGTATGTGATGCAATCGAGCATAAGCACCCTGCTTTGCTATCAGTTCTGCATGAGAACCCTGCTCTACAATGCGCCCTTGATCAATAACCAAAATGACATCGGCATTTTCTATCGTCGATAAACGATGAGCGATAACTAAGGTCGTTCTATTGCCCATGACTTTTTGCAAAGCCGCTTGAATATAACGCTCGGACTCGGTATCTAATGCTGAGGTTGCTTCATCTAATATTAATATCGGTGCATCTTTGAGTAACGCTCTCGCCAAGGCTAATCGCTGCCTTTGTCCACCCGATAACTTAACGCCATTCTCACCAATTTCAGTCTCTAAACCTAGTTCATACTTACTCACAAACTCCATTGCATAGGCATCAGTTGCCGCGGCAGTAATTTCTTCTTTACTCGCTGATGAAAGGGCGCCATAAGCAATATTGTTGGCTATCGTATCATTGAATAGGGTGACTTGTTGATTAACCAAGGCGATTTGCTTTCTTAAATTAGCTAACTGATAGCTATTAATTTCTACGCCATCTAATAATATCTCACCCATATCATGAGGATAAAAGCGTGAAACTAAGTTAGCTAAGGTACTTTTACCACCACCCGATGCACCGACTAAAGCAATGGTTTGTCCTGGTGCTACCTTAAAACTAATATCCTTAAGCGCTAATTCGTTAGTGCCCTCATATTTAAACGAAAGGTTTTTAAATTCTAAAGCACCTAAACAACGCTCTGCCTCATAACTACCGGTATCCTCTTCGCCGGGCTCATCTAAGATTTCAAATAAGGATTCAGCAGCCGCAATACCTTTTTGTATATCACCGTTAGCATCACTTAATTGTCTAATCGGTCTAGGCAATAAAAAGGCTGCGGTTAAATAACCGACAAACTCACCGACACTGGCTTGTTTCATAAAAAACAGAGCCATATACATCAAAAATGATAAAGCAATGGCGATAATGAATTGCATAATTGGATTATGTATCGCCATGGTCGTCGATAGCTTTAATGATTGGCTACGGTTATATAAACTACTATCTAAAAAGCGCTGACGTTCATATTCTTCTCCACCATAACTACGCACCACTCGATGGCCGCCCACTAACTCAGAGGTAATATGAGTCATATCACCAATGGACTCTTGTATTTTCTTACTAATTTTCCTTAAACGCCTACTCACATAACTGACCAGCACGACAATTATGGGGGCGATGACAACAAAAACCAGCGATAACATCCAGCTCGAATAGAACAAATAAATGAGCAAACCTATGGCCGTAAAACCCTCTCGTACAAAAGTACGCACCGCATCAGTGGTTGCTTGAGTGACCTGTCCGACATTGTTGGTTATTCTTGAAATCATATAACCACTGTTATTGGCATCAAAATAACTAGTAGGTAGGCGCGTATATTGGTCGAAGATTTCACACCGCAAAGCATGTACAACGTTAGTCGATACTTTAGCTAAAAAATAATTGCCGATGTAAGCGCCTATACCATGAATAATAATTAAACCGCTAAACAATAATGGCAAATAATACATGCCTTCCCTAGCTTCACTCTGCAAGGTATCGATAATATGCTTAATTAATGCCGCGAATAAAGTCTGCGTTCCTGAATACATCAAGAAACCAAAAATACTAATAACAAAAAGACCACGATGTGGTTTTACATAAGTTAATAAACGCTTGTATATTTGGGTACTAGCTGTCGGTTTTTTTTTCATAAACTTGAACATTTGATTAACTGATAGCGGCATTATTGTACCGCCCGTTAAGTTAGTAGGGTTAATTGAGGAGTTGCCGTCTCATTTTATTAAATACGCTCTCTGCAGAAATTGAAGCCATGCAAGGTGCACTATGATGACAGGTTGAAAAATGAGCTAATTCATTGATACAAAAACACGTTTCACTATGAATCAATTCTTCTGCATCATAAATAGGTGCAGCATATTTTTCAGAATCCGCAGTTCCAAATAAACCAATCACCTTTACACCCAAACCAGATGCAAAATGAAGTGGTCCCGTATCACCAGAAATAACCAACTGAGCCTGTTTTAAAACAGCCAAAAACTCAGAAAGATTTGCCAATCGAGGCAAAGCGAAACAATCAGGAGCCAACAACTTAAGCTCTGCCAACAAAGCTTGCTCTCGATCGTTTGTTCCCACAGAAAAAGCTAAACGATATCCAGCCGCATTCGCTAACTGATAAAACTCATACCAACGAATAATAGGCCATTCTTTCTTGAGCTGTGACGTACCCAAGTGACAAATGATGGTCTGTTCCTTCAAAATAGCTTTAGCTCTTTCAGTCAAGGCTGGATTTGCTTCAATAGTTATGCGAACTAATTCAGGGGCTGGCGTTTGCCAAGCCATAGTCAACAATTGTAAATGACGTGCAACCCAAGCATCAGGCAATCTATTTATGGCTATAGTGTCGGTATAGGCTATTCTTTTTATGAATTTTGGATTTGCATCTAGCGCAGCAAGACGAACCTTAGCACCAATCAATCGACTTAATATAGCGCCTCTATCATTACCCCCAAAATCAACCGAACGATCATAACACTCAGCCCGCAATGCTTTTATAAAAGGCAAAGATTCTGATATTTTAGCCTTGCCACGGGAGCGTGGAAAAGCCCACACTTTAGTTATCCAAGTTAAATGTTCAAACAAAGGTGCCGCTTCTTTAGCGACTAATACATGTAATTCTGATTCAGGATATTGGGCCTTTAAAGCCAGTAAAGCCGGCGTAATAAACACCGCATCACCTAAGTATTTAAATTGGATTGCTAGAATTTTATGTGGTTTAATAAAATTATTCACGACTCACCCTTCAAAAACACGCGCCAAATGAATGGCATTATGTTCATCTTGTAATATCTGACCGGCTTGTACCGCGTTATTACTATAATAAGGATATTCAGCAACCACCTTTTCAAGTGCTAAAAGCAAGTCTGCAGGCGCAGTTGATTTTGCAACAATGCCCGCACCAAACCTTTCAACTTGCCGCGCGATCCATGTCCCTGATGTTGTCACAATAGGACTGCCATACGATAACGCATCTAAAGTAACGCCACTAATTCGATCGGAAAAATCAACTTCGTCATAAGGTTGTAAACAAATAGCACCTAAAAACATCTCTGCATAGAGCGCCTTTGATAAGGTTGCAGTACGACGTTCTAAATACTCATAATTAATATTAGATAACCGAACAATATCAGCTTTAGTTTTGACATCATATTGACCATGATGATCAGGAGAAACTTGCAGGGTAAAAGGCAAAGTAAGATCCAGTTGGTTCGCCAGTTCAATCAAATTCACAACGTGATTAAAACCTTTATCTTGACGAGCCGCCCCCGCAAATAAGATACTTTTAAAAGTAGGAGGTACTTGTTGCTCCTTCACTTCCATCTTTTCGACAGGGTAAGGAACTACGTAAGCCTGTTTAAAACCAGCCGTTTCAAAGACTTTAATAATCGACGGGGTCGGCCCTAACATCACCAAATTAGGTTGTTTAATCGCCAGTTTTTTTAAATATGCGAGTTTTTTATGACTTCCATTCATCCAATGAAAATAAAAATAAACTTTATTAGGAGGAATAGTTATTTTTGATACCCAATCAAAAATAACTAAATCGAGACGCCCCGCAGTAGCAATCAAGATTTTATCAGGCGTATTTAATAACTTTCTATACAAAAAAACACACTGCAACTTCCGTATCTTTCGATAAAAATACTTATTAATGACTGTGTTTTTTGAAGAAAAATCTAATGATGCTCCATAATTCATCCATATTGAAAAACGCATGGCATGATTAGCACTGCATAAAGACTCTATGAAACTGAAACAATGGCCCGTTTCAGTTGTTAAGGTAGGTTCAATAATATTGATCAATTTTATTCCAAAAATGAAACTGGGTTTTGTAACTCCCATAATTTTAGATGTTTATAATAACTCCCTTCAGCACTTGCAATCGCAAGAATTAATCCTTGTTGACCATCTAAAAAAGCTACTTTAATAAAATATGTTTTAATAAATGCCCAAAAACCATGCCCTATAGCAGAGAATACCGAACCACGACGACCTCTCGCATTTAAATCATTTGCGCCACCAGTAGAATAGCGATTCATTTTATCTATTACTGAATGATAGCTATGAAAACTATAATGAATCATTGATTCTTTTAAATAACCAACTAACTCTTCTGTGGCCAAATTCGCATGAATCTCATGATTAGTAAAGCGTGCTGTACCTTTCTTAAATAAACGCCTTGTATAATCAGGACTCCATCCCGAATAGCGCATAAACTTCCTAACAAATAAGGATCGACGAGGTACGTTAAAAACATTGAATTTATTTTGAATTATTGCCAATTTTATCTCGTCTGCTAATGCGGGCGTGATTCGTTCATCAGCATCTAAAGAATAAATCCAATCACAACTTGCTAAATCTATCCCTCTGTTTTGTTGAGGTCCATAACCAGGCCAATCAGTTTGAATAACTTTTGCACCAGCGTCATTAGCTAATTTAACGGTATCGTCAATGCTCCCTGAATCCAATACTATAACTTCTTTAACCCATGATACCGATTCAATACAAGAGACAATATTATGCGCCTCATTTTTTGTCACTATAATTACACTAAGCATTAGTTCCTTCTCTCCGAATAGGTTTATAGGCACTTAAAAATACACCGGCTAGTAAACAATAAAACTTACCTTCACCGCCATCCAATAATAAGGAATTAAATAACGAGCCGATAACCATTGTAATTATTAAGCCACGTAAGAAAATCCCACTCTCCATAGAGCTTAAATGATAAGAATTTTTCCACGTCAGTATCCACATTAAAACTAATGTGACAAGTCCAAGGCCGCCTAACTCCTGAGTGGTTAATAAAAATTGATTATGCGGGTTAGTAGTAGATAGAGTTAAATGATTGTTTTTTGCTAATTCTGCATATTCATTCACAATACTGCCAGT
>CAIZMK010000035.1 GCA_903934035.1 uncultured Methylococcaceae bacterium | reverse complement strand
GTAGGGGCGTATTGCATACGCCCTTATAAAATAAGCTCTATAACATTGGACTTTCAATGTTGGGCGTATGCAATACGCCCCTACGGTGTTTTTTATCGTTTCCACGCCCATAAGAAACTTGTGTAGATACCTATGCTCTTAAGTCTAAAAGTCAACGATTAAGCTAGTGTCCCGTTTTAAATTGGTAGCCACAAATGTTAGGCTTAACTTTTCGCCTTTCGCCTTTAACCTTTCGACTTCTATTAAGCTTTCCTTGCAATAGTGTTTATGTGCCGTTAAAGTCTGTTCGGGTTTTTTTAATTCAGAATATATTTACTTACTCATTTGAAGGTGTCGTCCATGAAAATTTATGCTTACTGGCCGGTGTTGGCGGTTTTATTTTGCATGTCGGCAATGGCCGCAGATTTAGATCGATCTAGTGTTGAGCAGCGCCTTGCTAAGGCGAATAAGAGTCAACTTGCTGATCTGCGTAGAAAAGATTTAACTGATATTGATCTATCCAACTTAGACTTTAAAAATGCTGACTTATGGGGGTCGGATTTACGTCGCTCTAATTTTAGTAACAGTGATTTGTCTGGTTTGAATTTAGACTTATCGGTGTTATCGAAAGTTAATTTCAAACATGCCAATTTATCTAAGACCAGTATCTTTGGTGTTCATGTTGGTGGCGCAAATTTAAGTGATGCAAACTTGAGTCATAGTCGCTTTATTGGTGTGATGGATAGAGCTAATTTATCTCACGCTGATTTGTCTCACGCTTTATGGGGTGCGGATATGAAAAATCAGTCTATGGGTTTGATGCGCGCAAGTTTGAATAATGTTGATTTAACATCGGCCAATCTTTCCTATGCTAATTTTGATCGCGCTTTGATGCGCTATGCTAATTTTTCTGGCGCAAATCTACAAAATGCGGTGTTATTCGGCGTGGATTTATCAGGAGCTGATTTTACGGGCGCTAATTTATCAGGAGCCGATTTAACAGGAACTACCTTAGAAGATACTAATTTTTCGGGAGCTGATTTAACAGGAACTCGTTTTGCTGGTATTAAAGATAAATCTAAATTGAAGGGCTTAAGTTCAAGTAAAAATCTGGATAAAGCGATTATAGATTGATGGTTTTCGTTATTCTGATTGTAATAGTCGGCTTTCAACTTAAGGTAGGATAGTTTAGGTGCAGGCGAAAGGTTAAGCTAGCTGTTAGGCATAGCTCTTCGCCCTTAACCTTTCGCCTGCACTATAGCGATCTGTCTAAAAGTGAATGTTTGAGCTAAACTGTCCCGCCTTATATGTTTAAAGTATCGAGTATGAATCACTATGAGTAAACGTAAGTCCGGCCTTAATGTGCATGGCATACTATTATTAGATAAGCGACTAGGCGTTTCTTCGAATAAAGCCTTACAGGAAGTGCGTCGTTTATTTAATGCAAACAAAGCGGGGCATACTGGCAGTCTTGATCCCTTGGCGACAGGCTTATTGCCGCTATGTTTTGGTGAAGCAACCAAAGTTTCTGCGCTGATGCTGGATGATAATAAACGTTATCAAGTCGTGGTTCAGTTAGGTGTTATGACCGATACCGGTGATGCTGAAGGTGAGGTGATTAAAACCGCTGAGGTTCCTGATATTAGCAATAATGAACTAATGCACTGTTTGCAGCAGTTTACGGGTGAAATTGATCAAGTCCCACCTATGTATTCTGCATTAAAACATAATGGTAAAAAGCTTTATGAGTTAGCAAGAGAGGGGGTTTCTATTGAGCGTAAAGCTAGACGCATAAATATTTTCGATTTAAAGTTGTTAGAAAGTTCTTTGTCAGGGGTCGAAAAAACTAATCAATTAATCTTGGAAGTATTTTGCTCCAAAGGTACTTATATCAGATCATTGGCTGAAGATATTGGTGATGCTTTAGGGAGTTGTGGCACGGTACTGGCTTTACGTAGGCTTGAGGCAGGAATATTTAATATTGTGCAGGCTAAAACCATTGAGCAATTTACAGCAATGACTGCTCAAGAATTACAAAACTCCTTGATAGCGATTGATAAACCACTATTGGCTTATCCTTCAGTGCAGTTATCTGAGCAACAAACAGTTGCTATAAAATATGGTCAATCAGTGCAATTGGATGCGGGTTTGATTGAAGGCACAGTGCGCTTATATAATGATGATGTGTTTTTAGGCTTGGGAGAAATGCTTTTGGATGGTAAAATAGCGCCCAAGAGATTATTCAATATGGGTAATCACTAGCAAAGTAGTTAATCTCTACTTTGCAGATGTTGGTTTCTACACCCTAACGTGGAAATCAATATAATTCAAAGCCGTCTTTTGACGGCTTTTATTTTTATTTAATTTTAATCTTAGGGATTATAAATGCCATTTACAGCAGAACAAAAAAAAGCGGTAGTCGAAGCTTATCGTCAATCTGAAACTGATACAGGTTCGCCTGAAGTACAAGTTGCTTTGTTAACAGCACATATTACACATTTAACACCTCATTTCGCAGCTCATAAAAAAGATAACCATTCACGTCGTGGTTTGTTGCGTATGGTTAATCAACGTCGTAAATTGTTGGATTATTTAAAAAATAAAGATATCAGTCGTTACCGTTCATTAATTGAGCGCTTAGGTTTACGTAAATAAAAAGCTCCATAAAACGCTACCACTGTAGGTTGGGTTAGTTCGCGCTAACCCAATACTTGCCTCTATATAACCTTTACACAAAGGAACCCAATAGTGAATCCTATTAGGAAAGAATTTCAGTACGGCGATAAACTCGTTAGTCTAGAAACTGGTGAAATAGCTCGTCAAGCTGACGGCGCTGTCATCATTGATGTTGATGGTACATCTTTACTTGTTACTGTCGTTGGTAAAAAGGAAGCAGCGGGTGGAGATTTCTTTCCATTAACTGTTAATTATCAAGAAAAAGCCTATGCAGCGGGAAAAATTCCTGGTGGATTCTTCAAAAGAGAAGGACGTCCTAGCGAACAAGAGACTTTAACTTCAAGACTGATTGATAGACCTATACGCCCTTTATTTCCTGAAGGCTATACCAACGAAGTTCAGATCATTGCTACTGTGATTTCTCTAAATCCAGAAGTTGATCCAGAAATTCCTGCTTTGTTAGGTGCATCAGCTGCGTTGGCAGTTTCTGGCTTGCCTTTCAATGGCCCTATCGGTGCGGCTTGTGTCGGTTTTAAAGACGGCGCTTATTTAATAAATCCATCGCCTAGTGCCTTAAAAGAATCAGAGTTAACCTTAGTTGTAGCGGGTACAGCTCATGCAGTATTAATGGTTGAATCTGAAGCCATTGGTCTTTCTGAGGAAGTCATGTTGGGTGCCGTATTGTTCGGTCACGAACAAATGCAAGTGGCGATTAACGCGATCAACGAGTTCGCTAATGATGCCGGAGCCGGTGTTGTTGAGTGGGTTGCTCCAGAAGCCAATAATGAACTGATTCAATTAGTAACTGATGAAGTTGAAGCTGGTATTAAAGACGCTTATACCATCGCTGAAAAATTAGTTCGCCAAGAACAGCTTAAAGCTATTCGTAATGCAGTTGTTGAGAAGTTATCGGAAAATTATGCCGAAAAAGACATCAGAGGCATTATTGAGCACTTAGAATATCGCATCGTACGTAATGCCATTCTTAATGAAGGTAAACGTATTGACGGTCGTGCTTTAGATAAAATTAGACCGATTACAATCAGAACCGGTGTATTACCAAGAACGCATGGTTCTGCCTTGTTTACTCGCGGCGAAACTCAGGCCTTAGTGGTTGCTACCCTAGGTACTGCTCGTGATGCACAAATTATTGATGCCTTAGCTGGTGAATACAAAGAACCATTCATGTTGCATTACAACTTCCCTCCATACAGCGTGGGTGAAACGGGTTTTGTAGGTTCACCAAAACGACGTGAAATTGGTCATGGCCGTTTAGCAAAGCGTGGCGTAGCTGCTGTTTTGCCAAATATGGATGAATTTCCTTATACCATTCGTGTGGTGTCTGAAATTACTGAATCTAATGGCTCAAGCTCAATGGCTTCAGTCTGTGGGAGTAGTTTAGCGTTAATGGATGCTGGTGTGCCCATTACTTCACCTGTTGCGGGTATCGCAATGGGCTTGATTAAAGAGGGCGATAACTTTGCCGTTTTATCTGACATCATGGGTGATGAAGATCATTTGGGTGATATGGACTTCAAAGTGGCAGGCTCTGTAGACGGTATTACAGCACTGCAAATGGATATTAAGATTGATGGGATTACTTCAGAAATTATGAAGTCTGCTTTGGAGCAAGCTAAGCACGGTCGTTTGCATATCTTAGGCGAAATGAACAAAGCCTTAGCTACTACACGCGATGAGATGTCTGATTTTGCTCCACGTATCATTACTTTTAAAATTGATCCAGCGAAAATTCGTGAAGTCATTGGTAAAGGGGGTGCAACTATACGTAGCATTACTGAACAAACTGGCGCTAGCGTTGATTTAACAGATGATGGCATAGTTAAGGTTGCCTCTGTTGATAAAGCTGCTGGTGAAGAAGCGCGTCGTCTTATCGAAGAAATTACTGCTGAAGTTGAAGTAGGTAAGGTCTACGAAGGTAAAGTGGCTAGATTGATGGACTTTGGTGCTTTTGTAACTATATTGCCTGGTAAAGACGGTTTAGTACATATTTCACAAATTTCAGATGAGCATGTCGATAAAGTTAGCGATCGCTTAAATGAAGGCGACATCGTTAAAGTTAAAGTACTTGAAATTGACCGCCAAGGTAGAGTCAGATTAAGTATTAAAGAAGTAGAGAAAGACGAAGATAACGAAGCATAATTATCTTAGTTAATAAAAAAGGGCCGAAAGGCCCTTTTTTTTGCTTTGAATTTATAGGATGTATTGAAAGATAGTGAAGCAAATCCTATTGACTGTAAAGTTGATTAGCGACAACGCATCCACGAACACATCACACACTATGTATCTACATCGAGTTTGTAGACTAAACGATCTAGATTATATTAGGTGGATGCGCTGGCGATACTGTCAAGGTATTCTTTTTATTCCCCCTCTTTAGCAAAGAGGAGTTAGGGGATATTGGGTATATTAAATATAATCATTAAATATCAATAGTCTATGATACAAAAAATCCCCTTGGATCCCTCTTTTACAAAGGGAGAAGTCAAAATGATAATACTTTCACAGTCACTGGTGCTTATTCGCCCCACAAAATTTTAATCTACGCTGTTAACCGCAAAAGGATGTAAGGCCGTTGCTTTTTCTGCTACTACTTGCGCAGCACTGGGTGTTCCAGCAATTGCACGTTTTAATGCTTCTTTAGTAGCTTCGTAATTATATTTTTCGATTAAAGCGTTATCTTCAGCGAGCCAATGAATAAATACGCCGACACAAATAAATAGGTCATCGGCTTCATCTGCTGGAATAGTCCCATCTTCCACGCAATCTGCTACGGCCATTGCAACACCGCGTTGCGCAGGGCCAAACATTTGTACGGCTTGTTTAGAGCCTTTAATAGTCACTTTATTGAATAATATAGTCGCTGGTTTAACCATGAGGTTAGGGGCAACTACGGCTAACAAAGTAGAGAAGCCATGCTTATTATTGGTTAATGCATTAGCAAAAGCGGATTCAGCGACAGAGTTTCTAGGGCCAATAATAAGGTCGATATGTGCAATTTCATTGCCATCACCTACTAATGATTCCCCGACGCCTAGTTTGTTAATGAGAGCTCTGTTTGAATATTCGCCTGTGCGAAAAAAATTGTAGATGTAATCTGATATAGACATGATATTTGCTTTCTTTTTATAGTTCTTATGTAATACATAATTTATTATGAATGAAGCTTTATTAACGCTGTTATTGAGCGCTAAGTCAATTGGATTTTAAATAAAATGAACTAATCAATCTAAAAATACCTAGTCTACTTAAGTTTAATTATTTAGGTAAATAATGAATAACAATTGATATCTATGTCTCAGTAGTTGGTAATAATAGGTGAGGTGATTGGTAAAGTTTAAAGATTTTGATTCTGTTAATTAAGTCGATACCAATGCCGGAAACGCTTTACTCGCTTACGCACGTAAAGTCTTATTCCTGCCTACAGTTATAGTATCAGCTAAAAATACCTAGTCAGTTTAAGCTTCGTTTTTAAGGTATTTAAGAATTAACAATTTATATGCGTTTCTTAGCCATAGTTGACAGATAAAGCTCTCTAGTTAACAATAAGGCAATTATTATGACCCCAAGAAATAAATCCCAATGGGCAAAAAGCCGATCATGATTGAATGCTTTACTCGCATATTAAATCTTATATGCTAAAGCAACGCCTGCTACCAACTTCAATTCTTTCCGTGTTTTTTGCAATGACACTGAGTGTCCATGCTGAAAACAAACCGCAATCGTTGCTTGATATTTATAATTTGGCCTTAGCACATGATGCGACTTTAGCATCGGCTTTAGTGGCTAATCAAGCTACCCAAGAAATCATCCAGCAAGCTAAGGCGCTTTATCGACCTGTAGTTAATTTTAATGCAGGCACAAGTCTGACCTCCACTGATATTGCCTTTAATACTTCGCGTGTTCCTTTTCCTAGTGGCTCTCAAGCCTTTTCAGCATATCAATATGGTGTTGAGGCGCATCAGCCGATTTACCGACAACAAAGTTTAGTCGAAATAGAGCAGGCGAAAACTCAAGTCAGTTTGGCCGATAAACAATTATATTTAACTCAGCAGATTTTATTGTTACGTACGACCTTGGCGTATTTTGATGTCTTACTAATGCAAGATAAAAGAGAATTATTAGCAGCGCAGAAAGCAGCGATTCTTAGCCAGTTAGAACAAGCTAAAGCTAATTTTGCTGCAGGTACCAATACAAGTACCGATGTTAATGAAGCCCAAGCTCGTTATGATATAGTGGTTGCCCAAGAGATTGCTGCTATTAATGACCAGCAAATAGCCAAGCAAGCTGTACTTGCAATTACGGGTGAAACTCCGCAGTCTTTAGCGCCCATCAATAGCAGTATGAAAACTCATGCCATAGAACAAAGCTTAGATAAATGGCTGGAGGTGGGCGCAGCAAATGATTTAAATTTACAAATTCATCAAGATAACGTCAAATTATCTGAGCAAGCCATAGATCATGCTAATGCAGGTCATTTACCCACTTTAGATGCTGTTGCCAGTGTTTCTGATAGTTACGCCAGCGGCAGTTATTACGGCTTTGGTAGTGATCTTAAAATAGGTAGTGTGGGATTGCAGCTACAAGTCCCTTTATATCAAGGTGGCGGCACGACTTCTCGAGTTCGGCAGGCTGTGTTAAATAAACAAAAAGCTGTTAACGATGTGGATGTCGCTCGCAGACAAATGACTCAAGAGACGCAACGAGCTTATTTAAACTTAACGACAAGTATTGCTCAGGTCAAAGCTTACGAACAAGCTTTAATCAGCAGTCAAAGTCAGTTAGATTCTACTCATGTAAGTTTTGATGTCGGCTTACGCACCAGTGTTGATGTGCTCAATGCCCAACAACAATTATTTAGTGCCAAGCGTGATTTACTCCAAGCTCGCACCAATTATTTAGTGAATATCATTCGCTTGAAAGCTGCCACAGGCGTGATTGCTGAAAGTGATTTAGTCGATATTAATCAGCAACTCGTTCAATAACTCCAGCCTTAGCGTGATTTAACGTTATCCATACTAACCAAAGTCAGTTACTAGAAACCTTTATGAAAAAAATAATCATAGGATGCTTATTAATATTATTGCTAAGTGACTGTAGCAAGCCGCAACCACCTGCGACACTGCCCAAGCCCGCTTTGGTAATTCAAATTAATGAAAAAAGCTTTGCTCATGGCATGATTTTAGTAGGCGAAGTGCGTCCTCGTTATGAATCTAGCCAAGGCTTTAGAGTGAATGGCAAAATCATTAAGCGTAATGTCGAAGTGGGTGACTTGATTAAGAAAGGTCGGGTATTAGCTTACTTGGATCCTCAGGATAATCACTTAAATTTGACAGCAGCCATGGCTACTGTAAGTGCTGCAGAGGCCGATAAAAATTTGGCTTTTACTGAGCTAACACGTCAACGACAGTTATTTGACAAAAAGTTTATATCGGCTTCGGCCTTAGATATCAAAGAAGCCCAATATATAACGGCCAGCGCAAAATTAGATCAAGTTAAGGCTCAAGCGCAGGTGATAGAAAATCAAATGCAATACGTTAATTTAAGCTCAGATCGTGACGGCGTAATCACCATGATTCATGCTGAACCTGGGCAAGTCATTCAAGCTGGTGAGGTCATCGTAAAGATTGCCGATACTCAAGCGATTGACGTTTCTGTAACGGTACCTGAATCGCGGATGTCTGAAGTTAAATTAAATGCAAAGGTGGCTGTTAAGTTATGGGCTAATCAAACCGAGATTTATACAGGTATGGTTAGGGAAATTTCTCCTATCGCCGATGCGACTACTCGTGCATTTAATGCTCGTATTACTATCAATCATGCCGATGCAGCTATCAAGCTGGGTATGACCGCAGCTGTTAATTTTAAAGTGGCTGATGATTTAAATAACACTGGTTATCTAATACCCAGTCGCGCACTCACTGAAATTAATAATAAATCGATAGTCTGGGTAATCGATGAACATGATAAAGCGCAGCCGCGTGAGGTTATCGCTGGCCCTTATAGCGAAGATGGAGTGTTAATAAAAGAAGGCTTACAGGTTGGCGAAAAAGTAGCGATTGCAGGTGTACATACTTTGATTAAAGATCAACTGGTTAAGCCTGTGATAGAGACAACACCATGAGTCAAGAAGCTTTCTCCAATCCGCGCTTTAATATGTCAGATTGGGCACTAAAACATCAGGTATTAGTTTTATATTTCATGCTGATGCTGACTATTACCGGCTTGTTTTCATATACAAAACTAGGCCAATCAGAAGATCCACCCTTTACTTTCAAGGTCATGTTGGTCCACACCACTTGGCCTGGCGCAAGTGCTCAGGAAGTCGAGCAACAAGTCACTGATAAGTTAGAAAAAAAACTTCAAGAAGTGCCGCATCTGGATTATTCCAGTAGTTTTTCTCGCCCTGGCGAGTCGATGATTTTTTTGGTTGCTAAAGATGATACCTTATCTAAAGATATTCCCGAGGTTTGGTATCAGGTTCGTAAAAAAGTGGGCGATATTCGACATACCTTGCCACAAGGCATTGAAAGCTTAACATTCAATGATGAATTTAGTGATGTCTACGGCAGTATGTATGCCTTAGCGGGTGATGGTTTTGATTATGCTGCCTTAAAGAAACAGGCTGAACTGATTAGAACAGAGTTATTAAAACTGGAAGATGTTGCAAAAGTCGAGTTTTTTGGTGAACAAGAGCAGCGCTTATTTATAGAGTTATCAAATGCTAAATTAGTCAATCTGGGTTTAAGTGCCAATGACTTGATAACTATTTTGCAAGCACAAAATGCGGTGGTACCTAGCGGTACTTTTGAATCGTCAGACGAGCGCATCCGCATTGCCGTTTCAGGTCATTACAATAGCGTAGAGGATTTGCGTCAATTACGCTTACGTGCGAACAATCAAGAATTTCGACTGGGTGATGTAGCAAATATTCACAAAGGCTATGAAGATCCGCCCCGTAAACGGATTCGCTATCAAGGCAAAGAAAGTTTGCTCTTGGGTGTCAGCATGAAAGACGGAGGCGATATTCTAGCTTTAGGTCATGAGCTAGATAAAGTGATGGCAAAAATTCAGCCTCAATTAACCGTGGGTTTAGCGTTAAATCCGGTCACCTTACAGCCCAAAATTGTCGCTCATTCGGTTAATGATTTTGTAAAGTCCTTGATAGAAGCGTTAGTGATCGTGCTAAGTGTAAGTTTGCTTTCCTTGGGCTGGCGTAGCGGGTTGGTTGTGGCAATTACCATTCCTGTGGTGTTGGCCAGTACCTTTTTAGTGATGTATTTGAATGGCATAGGCTTGCACAAAATATCGCTAGGTGCTTTGATTTTAGCCCTAGGCTTATTGGTCGATGATGCCATTATCGCTGTAGAAATGATGTCCTCTAAAATGGAACAAGGTTGGACCCGTATTAAAGCCGCTTCTTTTGCTTATAGTTCAACGGCTATGCCTATGCTCACTGGCACTTTAGTGACTGTCGCAGGATTTTTGCCAATTGCAACGGCAAGTTCAGCAACGGGTGAATATACGCGGTCTATTTTTCAAGTGTCGGCAATAGCCCTGATTATTTCTTGGTTTGCGGCGGTGATATTAGTGCCTTTTTTAGGTTATCACTTATTACCTAATTACACTGAGGCACCTGCGCCATCAAAACTGAGCGCTTGGTTAAGGACGCGTCTTAATCTAGCAGAAAAGAAAGTCAGCGATGATCATCACGATATTTATAACACAGCTTTTTACCAACGCTTACGGGCACTGGTTACTCTTTGTGTTCGTTATCGAAAAACAGTGTTAGCCATTACTTTAATGGTGTTTGTTATGGCGCTCATGGGTTTTGGTAAAGTCCAGCAGCAGTTTTTTCCTGATTCTACTCGTTTAGAATTAGTCGTCGATTTACGTATGGCCGAAGGTTCTTCTTATGCGGCTACCGATGAACAAGCTAAAAAACTAGAGCTTTGGTTGCAGCACTGGTCTGAGCATCATCAAGGTCTCGATAATTACGTGGCTTATATTGGTAGTGGTGCGCCACGCTTTTATTTGCCCTTAGATATACAATTGCCGCATCGTGGTTTTAGTCAATTTGTTATTCTGACTAATACCTTAGCTGCCAGAGAAGCTTTGCGGGTAGATTTGCTATCCTTGTTTGAGAACGACTTTCCTGAATTACGCGCTTCAGTACTGCGTTTAGAGAATGGTCCGCCAGTAGGTTTCCCGGTTCAATTTCGAGTTTCTGGTGCTAATATTACCCAAATTCGTGACCTTGCTAGGCAAGTGGCTGAAATTATGCGAGGTAATGCCAATCTGATTAATGTGCAACTTAATTGGGAAGAGCCTAGTAAAGTCGTTCAGGTTGAGGTTGATCAAGCGAAAGCACGTCTATTAGGTGTGAGTACCGTTGATGTTGCTACCGTCATCAATGCGGCATCACAGGAATTGTTTGTGACTGAATTTAGGGAAGGTAATGAGCGTATCAACTTAGTTGCTCGAGGTCCAGCGAGGGAGCGTACGCATTTATCACATTTGCCGGACTTAATGATTAGCACGCGCTCAGGTTCCGTGCCACTTTCTCAGCTAGCAACTATTAGCTCAGCCTTTGAAGAAGGCGTTATTTGGAGACGCGATCGCCAGCCTTCTATTATTGTAAGGGCTAATTTAAAAGGTGATTTACAAGCAGCGGTGGTCTCAAGTCAGATTGATCAACAATTAACTGACATTAAAGCGAGCCTACCTACAGGAATTAGTATAGAAACGGGAGGTGCGGTAGAGGAATCGGCTAAGGGTGGGGCGTCAGTAGCGGCCGGATTTCCGCTATTTTTAATTGCCGTGTTGACGATCTTAATGATGCAGCTACAAAATTTTTCTAGGGTGTTTTTAGTGATATTAACAGCGCCCTTAGGTCTGATTGGCGTCACGCTGGCATTATTACTATTTGATAAGCCCTTTGGCTTTGTTGCTATGCTCGGCACAATTGCCTTGTCAGGTATGATAATGCGAAATTCGGTCATCTTAGTAGATCAAATAGAACAAGATAGAGCCACAGGCATTGATGCTTGGCAAGCCATAGTAGAATCTACTTTACGTAGGTTTAGACCCATTATCCTCACAGCGGCTGCCGCCATTTTAGCGATGATACCATTAACCAGTAGCGTATTCTTTGGCCCGATGGCAGTCGCAATTATGGGCGGGTTAGCCGTTGCCACGTTACTCACTATTTTGTTTTTACCCGCGCTTTATGCCGCTTGGTTTAGGGTGAAAATGTAGTTGGGTAGAGCACTAGCAAATTAATCATGTGACTGTCCACAGTTAAGGATAATCATGTAGGGTGGGTATTCAGCTTTAGAGACTGTGAAAGTATTCTTTTTATGTCCGCCTCTTTAGCCATAGGTATCTACACAAATAATTGTTAGCATTC
>CAIZMK010000034.1 GCA_903934035.1 uncultured Methylococcaceae bacterium | reverse complement strand
TATGATTTTAAGGACAGCTTTTTTAGACTTTTTGGTCAGTAGTGCTACTTCTGAGCTCAGAAGTTGAGTGCCGGGGTAGGGGATTTTAAGAAGATGACAATCTTTTTCTAGTCGCTCTAAATGAAGATCTAGAAAACTAGCTTGCCCATCAATAATGGCGATAGTTTCAAATAAACCATCGCCGTATTGAAAGCCTCTATCTGTTTGGTCAATTTTGTGGCTATAAACGCCATTAATTAGCATCTTAGGTAGAGACACGATAGGCGCGCCTTTAACTTATTCGTAGCGCTTGAAAACCAAAGAGCCGTTGGTTCCCCCAAATCCGAAGGAATTAGACATTGCAATGTCAATTTTTAGGTCCCTAGCAGTATTCGGTACATAATCGAGATCACATTCTGGATCTTGATTATCAAGATTGATGGTTGCATGGGCTATTTGATTTTTGATACTGAGAGCAGTAATGACCGCTTCGATCCCGCCTGCTGCACCTAGCATATGACCAATCATCGATTTTGATGAACTAATTGCGACATTATAAGCATGATGGCCTAAAGCAGCTTTCATGGCTTTAGTTTCGCCTATGTCTCCCGCTGGTGTTGAAGTGCCGTGAGCGTTGATATAATCAACATTGTCAACATTGATGCCAGCGTCACGTAAGGCATTGACCATGCATCGAGCCGCACCTTCTCCGCCTTCAGAAGGAGTGGTTATGTGATAAGCATCGCCGCTCATGCCATAGCCAACTAATTCTGCGTATATTTTTGCGCCACGTGCTTTTGCGTGTTCTAATTCTTCGAGTACAACAACACCTGCGCCATCACTTAAAACGAAGCCATCTCGATCTTTGTCCCATGGACGACTCGCAGCTTGAGGATCATCATTTCGGCGAGATAAGGCTTTTGCAGAAGCAAAGCCACCCATAGCTGTGGGTGAGGTAGTGCAGCGTTCTGCTCCACCAGCGATCATCACATCAGCATCGCCATATTTAATTAAACGTGCAGCATCACCAATATTATGAGTGCCTGTGGTGCAGGCAGTAACTATGGCAAAGTTAGGGCCTTTTAAGCCATATTTAATCGAAAGGTTACCTGAAATCATATTGATAATGTTGCCAGGTACAAAGAAGGGTGAAATGCGTCTAGGTCCGCCTTTTTCATAAGTGGCGTAGCATTCTTCAATGCCAGTGATGCCACCTATGCCTGCGCCTATCGCAACGCCAATGCGCTCAGCATTCGCTTCTGTAATTTCAAGTCCAGAATCTTCTATAGCTTGAGATCCGGCAGCAATACCGTAATGAATAAAACCATCCATACGTTTTGCGTCTTTTTCAGGAACATACTGGCTAACGTCAAAGTTTCTGATGACGCCACCAAAGGTGCTGGCAAAGGGAGAAATATCAAAGGAATCGATAGCGCTGATGCCACTTTTGCCGTTAATAATGCCATCCCAAGTTTCAGAGACTGTATTAGCTAAGCAAGTGATTGCGCCTAATCCAGTTATTACAACTCGACGTTTGCTCAATTTAATGTACCGTAAGAAATGTTAAGATGAGATAAGTGGTAAGTGATTAAGTGGATGAAAGGGGTTCATCCACTAATATCAATATTTAAGCGTTTTTTTCTACGTAATTGATAGCTTCTTGAACTGTTGTGATTTTTTCAGCTTCATCATCTGGAATTTCACATTCGAATTCTTCTTCAAGAGCCATGACGAGTTCAACTGTGTCCAGAGAATCTGCGCCTAAGTCATCAACGAATGAAGCATCAGTAGCGATATCTTCTTTAACGCCTAGTTGCTCTGCAACAATCTTTTTTACTCGTTCTTCAATTGTACTCATAATTATTTTCCTCAAACAATGTAAGCGTTCATTATTTTGTGTGAAGCTTACAAAAGTATTGTTATTAATTTTACTAGAAATATCGTTTCCGGTAATTCCAGACGGCGGTGAATTATACTTTATATTACGACAAAGTCACAACATTAAGGCATGAACATGCCGCCATTGACATGTAAGGTTTCGCCGGTGATATAACTAGCACCGGATGAGGCCAAAAATGCAACAGCATGGGCAATTTCTTTAGCCTCGCCTAAGCGAGACAAGGGGATTGATGATAATAAAGCATTTTTAACATCATCATTCAATTCCCGGGTCATATCGGTATCAATAAAACCAGGTGCTACGGTATTAACAGTAATGTTGCGAGAACCTACTTCTTTTGCCATTGATTTAGTAAAGCCAATCATTCCTGCTTTCGCGGCGGCGTAGTTTGCTTGACCTGCGTTACCTGTAGAGCCAACGACAGATGAAATATTAATGATGCGACCCATTTTAAGTTTCATCATGCCTCGCAATACAGCTTTACTCATGCGGAAAACAGAGCTTAAATTGGTGTTGATAATATCATCCCACTCGTCATCTTTCATGCGCATCAGTAAGTTATCGCGGGTGATGCCAGCATTGTTAACTAAAATAAAAGGTGTGCCAAAATCATCGTTGATGGTTTTGATTACAGTTGAAACTGATTCGGGGTCAGAAACATCCAATTTCATACCTGTGCCATTTTCACCTAAATAGGCAGAAATACTTTCAGCGCCGGTATCAGAGGTTGCTGTACCTATTACAAAAAAACCATCATCAGCTAATCTTTCAGCGATAGCCTGGCCAATGCCGCGACTCGCACCTGTTATTAATGCAATTTGCTTAGTCATTAATGTGTTCCACTAGTTTATTTAGAGATTCTGTATCATAAATTGCACTATGCTCTGCTTCTTTGATAATGCGTTTGTTTAGTCCGACTAAAACTTTGCCAGGACCGCATTCAACAAAGCGAGTCACGCCTTGGTCGTGCATGAATCTTAGGGTGTCTACCCAACGCACAGGTTTAAATAGCTGTTCTTTTAGAGCATTGCGAATGACTTCTGGGGCGCTGTGAACGGCGACATCTACATTATGAATCAGTGTCGACTTTGCGGTATTGAATGTTATTGCTTGTAGGTAGCTATCAAGTTCTATGGCAGCTGATTGCATTAATGCGCAATGTGAAGGCACGCTAACAGGTAATAAAAGTGCGCGTTTAGCACCGGCATCTTTTGCAGCTTGCATCGCTCTTTCAACAGCAGCAACATTTCCTGCAATAACGACTTGTCCAGGTGCATTGAAATTGACTGCAGAAACTACTTCATTATTTTCAACTTGTTTGCATAGCGTGACTACTTCATGGTCTTCAAGTCCCAGTATAGCTGCCATTGCGCCTGTTCCAACTGGAACAGCTTCTTGCATGAGTCTGCCTCTTATTGAAACTAATTTGATGGCATCCTCAAAAGCAATAGTGCCTGCGCAGACAAGAGCAGTGTATTCGCCAAGACTATGTCCAGCCATCCATTCAGGGCGAATAGGGCTTAGTTTGCACCAAAGTTCCCAAACTGCGACTCCAGCGGCAAGCATGGCTGGTTGGGTGATTTGTGTTTGGTTAAGGTCGGCTTCGGGGCCTTGAGCAACGATAGACCATAAATCTTGCCCCAGTGCATCAGAGGCGCGTTCGAAAGTTTGTTTTATTTCAGGGTAGTTATTGGCTAGATCAGATAGCATGCCTACTGATTGAGAGCCCTGTCCTGGAAAAACAAATGCTAATTTATATGTGTTTTGGTTCATTATTGAATACGTCTGAGTTAGTATTTAAGTAATGCCGAGCCCCAGGTAAACCCTGCGCCAAAGGCTTCAAGTAAGACTACTTGTCCGCGTTGAATGCGACCATCTCTAACGGCCTCGTTAAATGCGATGAGTACCGAAGCAGATGATGTGTTGCCTTGATTCTCAAGGGTTACAACCACTTGGTCCATAGGCATTTTTAATTTTTTTGCTGTTGCCATGATAATGCGGATGTTAGCTTGATGAGGCACTAACCAGTCTATGTCAGACTTATCCATATTATTGGCTTCTAAAGTTTCATCTACAATCTTGCCTAGAGTATTAACAGCCACTTTGAAAACTTCATTGCCGCGCATGTTAATTACGCCAGTTTCGTGCTTATTAAGATCTGTGGCAACTTGAGGGTTTGGGCAATACAGTAAGTCTTCATATTCGCCATCAGAATGAATATGGGTAGACAAGATACCGGCTTCATTTGAAGCGCTAAGTAAGACTGCGCCTGCGCCATCCCCAAATAAAATGCAGGTGCTTCTGTCGCTCCAGTCCACTATGCGTGAACAAATTTCAGTGCCAACGATTAAGACTGTTTTAGCAGCACCTGATTTAATATATTGATCGGCAATGCTCAGGGCAAAAATAGAGCCAGAGCAAGCGGCTTGAATGTCAAAGGCTACGCAGTTTTTAATATCCAGGCGTTGCTGCAATAAGCAACCAGTGCTGGGGTAAACTCTGTCTGGCGTGCCGGTGGCAACGATAATTAAATCAATGGTGTTGGCATCACAATTGGCTGCATCAAGTGCTAATCTGGCTGCGATTTCAGCCATGCTGGCTGCTGATTCGTTGAGGCCTGCAATTCGCCGGCTTTTTATGCCGGTGCGTTCGTAAATCCAGCTATCTGAAGTATCAACAGTTTCAGATATTTGTTCGTTGGTGCGAATGTTTGGAGGTAAGTAGGCACCGGTGCCAATTACTTTTGAATAACGGGTCATGCGGTCTCTCTTAGTGCTAGAACTTTTTCGACTTGCTCGCTAATTTTTTTAATCACGTCTTTTTTAACTTCGACTTCAGCGAGTTTAATAGCTGTTATAAAGGCAAGTCTATCTGCGCCGCCATGGCTTTTAATAACAAGTCCTTGTAGACCTAAAAAGCTAGCACCATTATATAAGCGTGGATCGATGCGTTTCTTAAAAGATTTAAGGACGGGGTAGGCAATCAAAGCTATTAGTTTGGTAAATAAGTTTTTACTGAAAGCTTCTTTTAAGGTAATGCCTATCATTTTTGCTGCACCCTCAATAGACTTTAATGCAACATTGCCAACAAAGCCATCGGTAACAATGAGGTCTACTTTAATGTTTCCAGCATTTAAGGAGTTGCCTTCTACATAGCCTATGTAATTTAACGCTGAATTTTCGAGTAATTTTGCGGCAGATTTGACTTGCTCATTACCTTTCATATCCTCTTCGCCTATATTTAATAGACCTACTTTGGGGTTTTCCAAGCCTTCAACGGCTTTCACTAATTCATTGCCCATAATGGCAAATTGAAATAAGTGCTCTGCAGTGCAGTCTACGTTAGCTCCTAAATCGAGAACATGAGTGTGTCCGAATGTGGAGGGTAGAGTAGATATAATTGCGGGTCGATCAATGCCAGGCATCATTTTTAAAACAAAACGTGCGGTTGCCATTAAAGCGCCTGTATTACCAGCGCTCACGCAAGCATCAGCTTGACCATCACGAACCAAATTAATGGCAACGCGCATGGAAGAGTCTTTTTTGTTTTTTAATGCTTTAGAGGGAGATTCGTCCATGGCCACGCATTGAGAGGCATGATGAACGGTTAGTCTGTCTTGATGTTGTAGTGGTTGTTGAAGCAATATTGGATTAATGATTGCTTCATCACCTACTAAGATTAGCTTTAAGTTTGGATTGCTTTTTAAACAATCCAATGATGCAGGAATAGTGACTTGAGGGCCGTAATCGCCGCCCATTGCATCTATTGAAATTGTTAAGCTCACGCTGACGACTAACTCCGCACGTTTTGAGGTAAGCCGAGCCATAGTGGTTCGGCGCTGCATCATTCCTAAGAGGAAAGACTATAAATCTTCTTCGTTATAGGCTTTGCCGACGATTAAGCGACCCTTGAAGTAACCTTCTGGCGTCATGTGGTGGCGTAAATGCATTTCTCCAGTAATAGGATCTTGAGATAATGCTTTGCTTGTTAATGCGTCATGTGAGCGACGTTGACCGCGTCTTGAACGCGTTACTTTACTTTTCTGTACGGCCATTAATGTTCTCCGGTTTTTTTAAGTTTGGCTAAAATAGCAAAAGGGTTTTTAGGGGATGACTGTTCGTCATTAAAAAATATGTCAGTGCCATTAAGGCTAGTTGGCTGAATAAGGCAGTTATGATCATGTTTAGGAAAGGAAGGTAGTATAAGCAAAATTTCATCTTCAATGATATTCTTAAGAAGAATTCTTTCTTCAGTAACCATTAAAGGCTCATATTCTTCAGGCAATCTATTGGCTTGATCTATAGTCTTAACCATACCTAGTTTAATATGGAAGTTTATAGGCCAATTAACCGCTGTTAAGCAATTTTGACAAATAAGTTCCAAGTTAGTCGTTATGTCTCCCTCGACTATTGGCAGACGACCTTCTCTATAAAAAAAAAGGTCGATAGACACCACTCCTTTGTCGTCAGCGAGAAATTCTGCTAAGCGAACCAGACTTGATATGGGTATTTGACCTTTTAAAGCACCACGCTTATCAGCTAAGTGCAAAGGGTCTATATATTCAGGTAATCTATCTAACATAACTTTGCAATAATATAGATAAACACTAAAATCGTCAAACTCTAAATACATTTCTTAGCTTAGTTCGAACGTTTTAGAGATGATTAAAAGCAGTGGAAATCATGACTTTTATCACTGTAGAACTTGGGTATTAGCTTTTAAACATTTGAACAAGCTGATAGTTCTTTGTTTATAATTAATCGTTTTGTATTAATAAGCAGCTTAAATCGTAAACAGCAATACATAGCTTTGAATCAACTAATTTAAGCTCTACAATGTTTTTACTTTCCCCAACCTTCGCGCATTAAAGTACCAAAATCTCGTTGTGAAAAGACATTAGAACAATCTCGCCAATCCTTATCAGAGGCTGAAAGATGAGTGTTGTAGCGTAAATCGAATCCAGTGGCTCGTTTTTGCGCATCAATATATTGATCCATTTTTTCATCCAGCGTTTCAATATCATCAATCCATTCGTCTTTTATGGTGTCGGGTAACGAGCCAAATAAATTAAATTTATCACGCATCCGTTCAGATAAACGTTCATACACTTTTTCATCAACGGTTTGTTCATTGACTAAGTTAAGCATATCAACATTATTACGTACCTGGCCGAAGCGTTTAATGCGACCGATACGTTGTTCTAATTTTGTTGGATTCCAAGGTAAGTCAATGTTAATCAAGGTACCTAAAGTCTGCAGATTTAAACCTTCACAGGCGGCATCAGTAGCCACCATAATACGAATTTTATGTTCGGCCACCATCACTTTAAGAATTTCCCTTTCGATATTCACACTATCGCCTTTCTGATATAAACGGCTGCGTCCAGCGCCTGCATATAAGCCGATAGCCTCATCGGGAAAATGAGTAGCCAGTGAGTCAGCAAGCCAACGGGCGGTGTCGTAATATTGGCTAAAAATAATGCAACCCAGTTCTAGCCAACCTTCATTGATCAAATAGTGTAATACAGCATCATATTTAGGATCACCATTACAGGCTTTCAGTCGATGCAACAATAAATCTAAAACAGCGCGTTCTTCGTCGGTTTGTATAGCGACATCGGCTTCCATCTCATCACTTTCTTCGTGTAAGGTGCGACCTGCCAGCAAAGCCGTCGCCGTATTAATGCCTGCCACAATACTGGAACAAATCCGTTGCTGCATGAGGTTTTTCATAAAGCCGCCGCGCTTGCCCAACACTTTGCCGAAAATGATGGCCTCGTTATAGGCTTCCCGAAAATGTTCATCAGTACGCACAGCCAAGCCTTCAAATAAGGCGTTAAAGCCATGAACATCAGTAACTCGATTAATTTCAGGATGCACATTAACACCCACTCGTTTAAGCAGTCCTGCATCCTCAAGCGTTGTGCGTTTACGTAAAACCACATGACGCACAAACGGATTTTCGCGTTGAAAGAATGGGGCATTGGAAACTCGACGTTCCAGCTCAAGTTCAAAATCCTGTCGCGTACCTAGCTCTAAATCTGCGAATCGGTTGGCTTCAAATTGTCGAGGCGATAAATTTAAATCCTGACGTATTGCACTGTACAAACGGCGTACTGGGCTATCGTTGGTTGAGTTAACGGTAGGTAATGGCGATCGTAACAATTCCCAAGCACTGGCTAAATCGGTTACTTCCTGTTCACCAGATAAAAGTGGTAAAACCTCATCAGGCTTATGCCAGAGAGCATAATCATTACCCAATACAAAGTTGCCTTTGCCTTGATGTAACACACGCACCAAGTCCCATAAATCGTCAGTTTTAGTTTGAATAGGCGTTGCAGTGCCTAGCAATACGTGATCGGCACGTGCGGCAACGGCAGTAATAAAAGCCAACAGTTCATTAGGTTCACCGGCATTTTTTCCGAAACCTTGGCGGGTTCTCGCCTTATGCGCTTCATCTACTATCACTAGACCATAACTTAAATCCAATAAATGTTGTTTTTCAGATGATTCCCGCATCATCAAGCCGGTAGAGACAATGCCGATGCGGAGAGGGCAGGTGACAATATGTTCAGCACCTGCAGGAGAAATAGTGCGTTCATTGGTATCCAGCCAAACCTTTTTTGTGGTTTGCCAACGTGCTGTCGGAATGCCTAGTTTATCCATCAACTCGGTTTGCCATTGCTCGCATAGCGTTGCTGGAGCGAAGATAATGATGGGCTTACGGCGACGTTTTTCTTTTTCGTTGAGTAGACATAAGGCCAGTGCTGCTGTCGCTAAGGACAAGGTTTTACCTAAGCCCACTTCATCAGCCAGTAATAATCGTACAAAACCGTGATCACGATAATGCTTTAAACATTCTGTTACAAAACTTTGCTGCCACGGTTGTAGGGACATGCCTTCCCGATACAAAGGCGATTCAATCAAGGCCGCTGGTGCAATATGGTCATCATCTGCCAGCTCATCCAAAATGACTTCATGGCGACGACTGCGCCTACGGACTTCTTTACATATAGCTTCTGGTAACGGTTTGGCGGCATTCCATAGATAATCAAATTCAGCTTCAATCCAGGCCACACCTTCGGGGGAATCATCTTCCCACAGAATCTCATAATGATGTTGCCAACCGTTTCGGGTTTCATTCATCGAGCCGATAAAGCCGACTTTACGGCCATCAGCACGTTCAATTACGCCCGCTTTACCATGCACAAAGCCGCACACGCTATCCGGTGCTACCCGAATCGCCTGACCATGTTGCTGTAAAAAAGCATCTAATCTCTGGTAGCGATCACGGTTTAACAACGCTTCGACTTCAATCGCATTAGCATTCCAGCGCCCCAACAT
>CAIZMK010000033.1 GCA_903934035.1 uncultured Methylococcaceae bacterium | reverse complement strand
GGATACTTTCTTTTGGCGGAGCAAAAGAAAGTATCTCGCCTTCGGGGGCGAATACCCGATTAACACATCGTCGCGATAGCGACCTCATTATTTTTTTTATAAATCGTTGTGACTGCGTAACATCAGATAATAAAAGATGAATAACGTTTAATTGGAGCTAGTATTGAAACCGGTAAAAGTAGGTGTATTAGGATTGGGTACAGTAGGCGGTGGTACCGTTAACGTACTAAAGCGCAATGCGAAAGAAATCGCTAGACGAGCAGGTAGAGAAATTACCATTACTCGTGCTTCAGTTAAAAACTTAGATAAACAACGTATCTGCGATACTCAGGGTATTATTTTAAGCACTGACCCTATGGACATCATTAATGATCCTGAAATAGATATCGTTGTTGAATTAATTGGTGGTGATGGCCTAATTAAAGATTTGCTCTTAAAAGCCATCGACAACGGCAAACATGTTGTCACAGCCAATAAATCCTTGATTGCTTTACATGGCAATGAAATTTTTGCCAAAGCCAGTGAAAAAGGTGTGATTGTCGCTTTTGAAGCGGCGGTCGCAGGTGGTATCCCCATTATTAAAGCCATACGCGAAGGCTTAAGTGGAAATCAAATTGAATGGTTAGCAGGTATTATTAATGGTACCGGGAATTTCATTCTGACTGAAATGCGCGATAAAGGTCGAGACTTTGCTGATGTTTTAGCCGAAGCTCAAGCTTTAGGTTATGCTGAAGCTGACCCTACTTTTGATGTTGAAGGCATTGATGCCGCACATAAATTAACGATTTTAGCGTCGATTGCTTTCGGTATACCCTTGCAGTATGACAAGGTTTATATCGAAGGAATTACTGGAATTACTCGATTAGATGTTGAGTATGCAAATAAATTAGGTTATCGAATTAAGCATTTAGGCATTGCCAGAAAAATGCCTAATGGCATTGAGCTTAGAGTCCATCCCACCTTAATTCCAAAGCGCCGATTAATTGCTAATGTCAATGGCGTGATGAATGCCATCGTCATTAAAGGTGATGCCGTAGGCCCCAGTCTTTATTACGGTGCTGGAGCGGGGGCAGAACCGACTGCATCAGCTGTTGTTGCTGATTTGATTGATGTAGCTAGAGCCTTAACCAGTGACCCTGAAAATCGCGTACCGCATTTAGCATTTCAAGCAGATTCCTTAGTCGATATTCCGGTTTTACCCGCTGATCAATTTAAAACAGCCTATTATTTACGCTTAAATGCTGAAGATAAACCAGGTACTTTGGCTGATGTTACCCGTATCTTAGCTGATCATCACATTAGTATTGAAGGTATCATACAAAGAGTGCCTTTAGATGATGCGCCCGCTATCCCTATTATTTTGTTGACTGAAATTACTACGGAACATGAAATGAATGCTGCTATTGAAAAAATAGAGGCACTAAAGACTGTGACCGGAAAAGTCAATCGTATTCGTTTAGAAACCTTGAGATAAATAGCTATGTCTAACCACAAACACCATACCGGATTAATTGAACGTTATAGAGATCGCCTGCCGGTCAGTGCTAATACCCGCATCATCAGTTTAAATGAAGGCAATACGCCACTGATTGAGTTGCAAAATATCCCTAAATTACTAGGTAAAGACGTAAAGATTTATGTTAAGTATGAAGGTCTAAATCCAACCGGTTCTTTTAAAGATCGTGGTATGACTATGGCAGTTACCAAGGCGGTAGAAGAGGGTAGTCGAGCTATTATCTGTGCCTCTACTGGTAACACTTCTGCCGCTGCTGCAGCCTATGCCGCAAGAGCGGGTATTAAAGCTTTTGTATTAATTCCTGATGGCAAAATAGCCCAAGGTAAATTGGCGCAAACCTTAATGTACGATGCGACCATTATTCAAATTAATGGCAATTTTGATCAAGGTATGGCTTTAGTTAAAGAAGTCGCAGAACAAGCCCCTGTCACTATCGTTAACTCCATTAATCCTTATCGAATTGATGGTCAAAAAACGGCAGCGTTTGAAATTGTCGATGACTTAGGTTTTGCGCCAGATTATCATTGCTTGCCAGTCGGCAATGCCGGAAATATCACCGCTTATTGGAAAGGCTATAACGAATATGCGACTGATAGAGTCTGTGGTAATCGACCTGTTATGTGTGGTTATCAAGCAGCTGGAGCTGCACCTTTTGTTGCAGGTGAGATGATTGATAACCCGGAAACCATTGCTACGGCTATCCGTATCGGACATCCACAATCATGGGATTTCGCCTGGGCTGCACAAAAAGAGTCTGGCGGTTGGTTTGACAAGTTTACTGATGATCAAATTTTAGCCGCTCAAAAAATGCTTTCTCAATATGAAGGTATCTTTTGCGAACCCGCATCAGCGGCTTCATTAGCGGGTGCTATGCAAGACATCAGTTCTGGCAAAATACCTGAAGGTACTATCATCGTTTGTACTCTGACAGGCAATGGTTTAAAAGACCCTGATATTGCTATCAATCAATGTGCTTCAAGCCGCCCAGTGACTATAGATGCCAGCTTGGATGCGGTTAAACGCGCTATTTTAGATAATTTATAAAATGTAAGTTGGGTTAGCGAAAGAAAGCTTAACCCAACATTGCTAAAATTGTCGGGTTACGCTTTCACTAACTCGACCTACAGTATGTTTCTAGAGCTTTAGCAATTGTAGGCTGGAATAAGGCTTTTCGAGTGTAAGCGAGAAAAGCGTTTCCGGCCTAAGAGCTATAGGAAGTATTGTTTTATTATTGTGTCTTACCTTAAGTTGATAACCTATATTATTAACGATAAAGAGCTTACCAATCCGTGCAATCAAAACAGGCTAAACCATCCTACACTTGGGGCACGATCTATCGTATTGCCTTAGAGCATAAAAAAACACTGATTTATTCTCATATCATTGCGTTTTTAGCCATGTTAGCCAGTGTGCCAGTGCCATTGCTGATGCCGATCTTAGTGGATGAGGTCTTACTCAATAAGCCTGGCGTGGCGATGAGCTTTATCAATCCCTGGTTTCCTCCTGAATGGCATCTACCTGTTCTCTATATTTCGGTTATTTTGATTTTCAGTTTAATCCTGCGCATCATAGCCATCATTTTTAACATCATCCAAGCTCGGCATTTCTCTTGCATTGCTAAAGACATCGTTTTTCGTATACGTCAAAATCTTATCGGTCATTTACAAACCATTTCTATGTCCGAATATGAGAGTTTAGGAACGGGCACAGTAGTTACGTATTTAGTGAAAGACTTAGATACCATTGATAGTTTTATTGGTACCACCGTTAGTAAATTACTGGTAGCCACTTTAACTATTATAGGTACGGCGGTAATTTTGTTATGGATGCACTGGCAATTAGGCTTGTTTATATTGTTATTGAATCCAGTGGTCATTTACTTTACTCGTGTAGTGGGCTCAAGGGTTAAAGATCTTAAGGCTAAAGAAAACTCAGCCTATCAAGTCTTTCAACATGCTCTGACAGAAACATTTGAAGCCATTCATCAAATTCGCGCAAGTAACCGTGAACAACATTATTGTGCAAATTTAATCAGCAGTGCGCGATCTGTTAAAGATTATTCGGCGGCTTTTGCTTGGAAAAGCGATGCAGCCTCTCGTCTTAGTTTTTTAGTATTTTTATTCGGCTTCGATATATTCCGTGCTTGCGCAATGCTGATGGTGGTTTATTCCGATCTGAGTATTGGGCAAATGCTGGCTGTGTTCGGTTATCTCTGGTTTATGATGGCGCCTGTGCAAGAAATCTTAAGCATCCAATATGCTTTTTATGCCGCTAAAGCAGCTTTAGTTCGAATTAATGGTTTGTATGACTTAAAACAAGAACCTGCTTATCCGCATCTTGAAAACCCTTTTCTGGATAAAAAAACGGTCTCTATCCGCATTGATGACTTGCACTTTAGTTATGGTGAAGAAGTTATTCTTAATGGCATCAACTTAAGTATAAAAGCTGGAGACAAGGTTGCTTTAGTCGGTGCAAGTGGTGGTGGCAAATCAACGTTAATACAAGCCATGATAGGCCTATATTCTCCTAGTTCAGGACAGATTTATTTCGATAATGTACCAATAGAACGTATAGGCTTAGATGTAGTTAGAGAGCACGTTGTCACGGTGTTACAACATCCCGTGCTATTTAACGATAGCATCCGTGCTAACCTAACCTTGGGTAAACAAGTTGCTGATGAGTTGTTATGGAATGCCTTAGCCATTGCACAACTCACCGATACCGTCAAAGATTTAGAACAAGGTTTAGATACCATAGTCGGTAGGCAGGGTATGAGATTATCTGGCGGTCAACGCCAACGTATGGCTATCGCCCGTATGGTCGTGGCTAATCCTAAAGTAGTGATTTTAGATGAAGCGACCTCTGCGCTGGATAGTGAAACCGAATATCATTTACACCAAGCCTTAGCTGAGTTCTTAAAAGGTCGTACTACATTAATTATCGCCCACCGCTTGAGTGCCGTTAAACAAGCTGATCATGTGTATGTTTTTGAACAAGGTTTAGTGATAGAGCAGGGTAATCATGAAACATTGCTTAAGCAAAACGGTCTTTACGCGAAATTATATGATGAATATCAATAAGAAATTTCCTAAGTAGTTTCTACTATTTAGCTTAGCTTTATAACTTACACACAGAGAACTTATGATCAATAAATTATTAGTAATACTTATTTTAAGCGTATGCATTAATTCAATGGCGCAAGCCGCAGACGAAGAAAAATCGCTAGCCGCTATAAAATCCTTAGCTTCACCTCAGCAATTAGACTTACTCATACAAAAGTTTCAACCCACCATGAAGCCAGAGCAACGTGCAAAACTTTCTGGTTTAGTTCAACAACAAATAAATAACTTAAGCCCGATAGAAATTGCTCAAATTGCTAATGCCAAAATGGTAGACATGCCAGATTTAGTCAAGAAGCATATTAGCAAAATGTCACCCAGCGAATTAAAACAAATACAACAAACCTTGAAGCTACAGAAGAGTCCGCAACCATAAACATTGCATTCCTATGCAGTGGATACACTGTTTGGTTGTAGGTATTGACGCAAAACAACGTAGGGGCGACAGATTCGCTATTTTCGAACGGACTTAATTTTATAGGGCGTATGCAATACACCCCTACGACCGGCACCACAATATTAAAGATAAGGCTGTAGGCCGGAATAAGACTTTTTGAGCGCAAGCGAGGAAAGCGTTTCCGGCATCGGTAGGGCTCCGGTGCCGGAAACGCCACCCCCGCTGCGCTAGCAAGGTCTTATTCCGGCCTACAAGTGCTTAGCTGTAGGTGTTAACGCAAAACAACGTAGGGGCGACAGATTCGCTATTTTCGAACGGACTTAATTTTATAGGGCGTATGCAATACACCCCTACGACCGGCACCACAATATTAAAGATAAGGCTGTAGGCCGGAATAAGACTTTTTGAGCG
>CAIZMK010000032.1 GCA_903934035.1 uncultured Methylococcaceae bacterium | reverse complement strand
TTTTCCTTATTCATTGGCCGAAATACAAGAATTAGCTGAGCATATTACCGACCCTAGCTTTCGCATACAGACCAGTCATGAGGGCGTACATATTTTTAATCGTGATGGCTTGCATAGTGCCATTGATCCCTTCGATTTATACCCGCATTTAAAGGTAGAGCAGGATGGCAGCCATGCTTTTTATTTAGGCGTGGAGTTAGCAAGAGCCCAAATAGCTTGGCAATTAGGTAAACGTTTTACTCAAGACCAAGCCTTAACGTGGGGTTGTGCAGCTGAGCAAACCGAAGAGAGCATTGATTTGCATAGTTTTAAACCTTCATAAAGTTACTCATGGCCTATAAAATTTATCATCTATCCATTTTAGAGGATTGTTTATAACGTATTCCGTAAGAGTTTGATACGAGTCTTCGTTTCTAATAATGTGTTCATAATAATTAGCTTGCCACAGTTTGGCTTTAAAACCGATCAAACCCAATTGCTTAGTCACTGAGGATTTATATCCACGCACAATAGCTCCCAAAGTTTGTGATGGTGATCTTAGGGGGGATTGTTTATCATCAATCATTATATAGGGCGTATGCAATACGCCCCTACGATCATTAATTTCGTAATGTTTGCCATCGATCGTTGTGTTATTGGGAGAAGGCAATTCGCCCATACTAGGGTTATCGTTTATTTTTAAAATAGCGTGTATATGATTGGGCATTACGATAAAGACATCTAATTCTACTTGTGGTCGCAAGTTGGGAGTTTTTGCCCATGCTTCAAAAGCAATCTTGCCATAGTTATTTAAAAGCATTTCGTTATCAACAATTTTGCCAAAACGGCAAATTTTATTGTCACAACATATTGTTATAAAATACAAATTCGTTTGCGAATAATCATAGCCTTTTAATCGTATAGATCTGCGATCATGGATAATCGGATTGTATGGATTCATGATTATTTGCCTATTGCGTTATTGGGCGAATTTAATATAGTTTTAATATAGGGCGTATGCAATACGCCCCTACGGGGTTATCGTTTATTCTCGAAGAATTTCTGGTGATCTATAGCCCGCACAATGACACCAAACATCCGTAGGGGCGTATTGCATACGCCCTATATATCATCGCCTTCGTTCTAAAACCAAAACACCACACAACCCTAATGCCAATAGAACAACCACCATAGGATCCCCTAAACGTGTATAAGGGGTCACGCCGGCCATTGGTATAATCTCTCCCGTTAATACCGTCGCTTCAAAGGGTGGTGCTTGCTTGATGACAGAACCATCAGGCGCAACTATCGCGGTAATACCGGTATTGGTAGCGCGTAATAAATAACGACCTGTTTCTAGGGCTCGCATTCTAGCCATTTGTAAATGTTGCTGCGGTTCTATGGAATGACCAAACCAGCCATCATTAGTGACATTCACCAAATAGGCGGCATCAATCAGGTTTTTCACCGTTGCACTACCAAACACATCCTCATAACAAATCGAGGTTATAAACGCATAGCCTCCAGCCTTTAAAAGGGCTTGATCGATGGCACCTGGCGTAAAATTGCCCAATGCTAGACCTAGACTATCTAAGACAAAGCCAGAAACAGGTTGCCAAGGTAAATATTCACCAAAGGGTAGTAGATGTATTTTTCGATAGGTTGCTATGTCTTTACCCAAGGTCATCACGGCATTGTATCGTTCATGGACGACGTCTCCTCGTAACGGCAAACTAACAATTAAATCAGAGCCGTGCTCTTTGGCAGCCTGACTTAAAGGCTGCAAATACCAATCATTTACTTCAGATAAATAAGCCGGAATGGCTGTCTCTGGCCAAACTATTACCTTTGAATCCCAATGCGCTTCCGTCATTGTTTTATAAAAGTTCAAGGTAGTTAGCAAGTTTTCAGGCCGCCACTTTTGATCCTGACTCACATTACCTTGAATCAACGACACCCGAATAGGATCGCCCATGGCAGCAGTCCAGTTAATCGTCTTTAAGCCTGCGCCAGTCAGCCATAATCCGAGTAACATTGCTATCATCGCACCTCTGTGTTTTTTAACTTGCGCTATAGATAGCAATAAAACGGCCGTTAAGGCCACCAAGAAACTAACACCATAAACACCTAACACAGGAATATAGCCTGCAAAAGGTGTTTCTAATTGCGAATAAGCCACTTGCAACCAAGGAAAGCCATTAAGTACGCAATAGCCTCGTAAATACTCTACTAACACCCAAACCATAGGTACTATGCTTATAACGTTAAGTCGTGGATTGATTAATCTAATTTTTACTGACAAATAAGCCGCCAACGCTGGAAATATAGCCCAAAAAGCGACGAATAGAGTGGTTAGTAAACCAGAACTGACAGAATCAACACCTCCAAAATTATGAATACTGACATAAACCCATGACACACCTAAACCAAAGGCTGCTAAGCCAAATAAATAACCGCGATACAAAGCTTGTAAAGGTGTCGTGTTTTGCCAGGAGACAAACAATAACACCAGAGAAACTAGCATTAAATAAGGGACATCAAATGGTGCAAAAGCTAGGCTATATAAAACACCTGCTAGGGTAGCGAGCAGATCCCAATAAATTTTCGATGATAGGCGCATGTCTGAACATTATCCATTTAAACTAAAAACGCCAAGAGTTTACGTCATCTAATTAGTCAGGAGTATTAATGTTATCGCTGTAAGAGAAATATTATGATGATGGCCAGTAGGGGCGTATTGCATACGCCCTCATAAAACAAACTCTATAGCATTGAGCTATTGATAGATGGCACATCCCTACTGTTTTTTATCGTTCCCATACTATGCGTGGAACAATAAAAATCTGTGGATCAAGACAGAATAAGAATAGCCCCGAACGGCAGGGCTATTTTTTTGTATCGTTACATAGCGATAGAGGAAGAATTAGCAAAGCTGCTTACGGCGCTTACCCAAAAATGCAGCAAAACCTAAGCCCATTAACATCAGGCTACTAGGTTCTGGAACCGAGCTTAGACCAGTACCGCTTGGATTATTCGTAGTCACAATTTCAGCATAGAGTGTTGCATTATTGATAGTATTCTCTGCTGTCCAAAAATCTTGGGTTTTAACTAAATTGCCACTGGTATCTAAATATCCGAAGCCTAAAACATTCAAAGTATAATTGCTCACACCATCAATCGTAAAGGTATTGGAAACACCAGAAAATGCCGTTTGTACATGATCAGCACAGCCATTAACATTAATGCCAACATTATCGGCACCACCATTAGCACATGGACTAGCTCCATTAGGGGTCTCATTATGATTAAACAAGAAATCAAAATTAAGAGTCTGAGTTGGCGCCGTCCCTACAGTGATACCAGCGGTGTATAATAAATCGATCCTAGTAATGCTATCGCCTGTAATAGGTTGATTGACATGTGCGAAAGTACCTAGCGCAAATAAAGCCGATGCATCACCCGGAGTCACCGAGGCATTAAACGGATTGGGCACCGCACTAAAATTATAGCCACTCTGCGCGCTCAAAAGCCCGCCACCCCATCGAGCTTCAGGATTGAGTGAGCCACTAGCTATGTATGTTGGAGGGGTGCTTCCAGTTGACACTCCATTAGCCCAAGAAGCAGAGATACTAGCGATATTGACGGAAATAGGACTTGCTACTGTGACTGTAGACAGCAACATAGCCGCTGCCAGCACTGTTAGTTTTAATTGAGTTCGCATAATATAATTCCTTAAGTATTGATAACTGATTTAAAAGCCTGACTGCCTAAGTGAACCCTACATATAGGCATCAATGGCAATCTCAAAAACTTATGCAATTAACAGACCCAATATTATTTATCTCGTTATATCAATTAATTACAATAAAAAAACTCTACCATAAACACATTAAATTTTGAGAAATGTAAAAAAAACTGACCACTAACACTAAACTAAGAACAAAAATGTAAATAAAGCTGACCATTACTATTAATTTAGCAAAAACATCTAGTCCATGACCTAAAAATACCCACTATTACGTTATTTTCACTCCTAAGTAACGGCAATCGTATACAATAATTCATGCAAAAAAATACTAACCTAAATCCCTGTCTTTTTAGTGACTTATCCGTCAAGGATAGCGAGCAGATTAAGCGCGCTTTAGTCATCGTCGATCGTATTCCTGCAGACCCGCATTATAATCGCCCTAAAGGAACTGATGTTGCTAGTGTTTTAAAAGATTACCACGTTGACATTAATACCCTGATTGCCGCTTTATTGAGCGATCCTCGACTTGCAAAGCTATGCTCAGGCGCTGAAATCAAAGAACAATTCGGTGAGGTCGTTGCCACCTTAGTCAAAGATGTTAATTGGTTAAATAAATTAACCGTTTATACCCCCGACATGGCTAATAAGCCCAATCAGACTGAAACCTTGCGGCGCATGTTATTGTCAATGACCCAAGACGTCAGAGCCGTACTCATCAAATTAGCCTACCGAATTTATAGACTGCGGATTTTACCCAATGAATCTGATGAAATTCGCCATTTTATTTCCCGCGAAACCCTTGATGTTTATGCGCCTATTGCTAATCGTCTAGGCATACATCAGTTTAAATGGGAATTAGAAGACATGGCTTTTCGGTATTTAGAACCGCAAGCCTATAAACAAATTGCTAAATCCCTCGCCAATAAACGCATACAACGAGAAAACTGTGTTAATAACTTTATTGAGTTATTACAAAAGCATCTAAACGATGAAAATATAAATAGCTCGTGCTACGGTAGACCCAAGCATATTTACAGTATTTGGAAAAAGATGCAGCGTAAACAACTCACTATAGATGAGTTGTATGACTTACTGGCCGTGCGGGTCATTGTTGATAATTTAACCCAGTGTTATACGGTATTGGGTATTGTTCATAGTTTATGGCAATACATTCCCAAAGAATTCGATGACTATATCGCTAATCCCAAAGAAAACGGCTATCAGTCCTTACATACTGTCATTTTAGATCCAGAGGGTAATCGTATTGAGGTACAAATACGCACACAAGATATGCATGATTATGCTGAATTGGGTGTTGCTGCTCATTGGGCTTATAAAGAAGGTGGCAAGCAATCGGCGGCCATGGAAAAAAGCGTTGCAACGCTACGCAAGCTCCTAGAGGAAAAACAAACAGATGAAGTGCTCAGTGATGATTTTCGTAGCGAGTTATTTAATGACAGAGTTTATAGTTTAACGCCAGCTGGTAAATTAATTGATTTGGTAAAAGGCTCAACACCCTTGGATTTTGCTTACGCGGTTCATACCGAAATTGGTCATCGTTGCCGTGGTGCAAAAATCAACGGCAAGATTGTGCCACTCACTTATCAACTAAAATCAGGTGAACAAGTAGAAATTCTTACCACTAAAGAGTGCGCACCTAATCATAATTGGATAGATCCAAACTTAGGCTATTTAAAAACCTCACGCGCCATTAGTAAAGTTAAAAGCTGGTTTAAAAACCAACAGCAAGCCGAAAACATCCTTCGAGGCAGAACAATTCTGGACAAGGAATGTCTACGTTTAGGTTTAAAAACCTTAAACATGGTCGACATGTTGAGTCATTTTAAACAACCGGATACAGACTCTTTACTTGAAGCCATTGGTCGCAGTGATATTAATAGCAGGCAACTCGCTGGCTTTTTAAAAGTTCCCGAGTTAGAAGAATTGCCCTTCAACATGCGGTCGAAAAAGACTGTCGCAAAATCGCCCGTATCAGTGGAAGGTATTGATAATGTGCAAACATCGTTTGCGCATTGCTGTAGACCAGTATCAGGCGATAGCATTATCGGCTATATTTCTCACCATAAAGGCATCACGGTTCACCGTAGTAATTGCAAAAACATAACAGATCTCAGCGTAGAGAAACAAGCTCAGCTTATTTATGTGTCATGGAGTGACAAAACAGCTAGCCATGAGGTGCCTATTGTCATTCGCGCCTTTAATGCCCAAAACTTACTGCATAATGTTTCCCAAATGCTTACCCTGGCGAAAATTCATATTTATAATGCGTCCCTAGAAACACAAACTGATTTATCAGCAACATTAAATTTAACGCTGCAAATAGAAAACACTAATCAATTAGCACAAGTTTTAAGTAAGATAAATTGCCTACCTAATATCATCGACGTTAAACGTAAAACTTAACGAACTCCGTCTTTCGCCTTTCGCATTTAATCTAAATCTCATGTCACAAAACATTGAAAAACGTCTCATTCTAGTTGACGGCTCGTCCTTTTTATTTCGCGCTTATCATGGCGTACCGCCACTCACCAATTCTAAAGGCGAACCCACGAATGCTATTTATGGTGTATCTAATATGCTGCGGAAAATGATCACTGACTATCAAAGTGATTATGTGACTGTGGTTTTTGATGCGCCCGGCAAAACCTTTCGTAATGATCTTTACGAGGACTATAAAGCGCATAGACCGCCTATGCCCGATGATTTACGCGTACAAATCGAGCCCTTACATCATTTAATTAGAGCTATGGGCATACCTTTAATTATGGAAGCCAATGTAGAAGCGGATGATGTATTAGGCGCTTTAGCCCAACATGCTGCTGCTCTTGGCTTTAATGTTGTTATTTCCACCGGAGATAAGGACATGGCGCAATTGGTAACCGAACAGATCACCTTAGAAAATACCATGACCAATACCCGCATGGATATTCAAGGCGTGATTGATAAATTTGGCGTTAAACCAGAGCAGATTATTGATTATTTGGCCTTGATGGGCGATAGCAGCGATAACATTCCAGGCATCCCTAAAGTGGGCCCTAAAACAGCGGCGAAATGGTTACAACATTATGAAACCCTAGAAAACTTAGTCGCTAATGCTCATGAAATTACTGGTAAAATTGGCGAAACCTTACGCGCACATTTAGAGTTATTGCCCTTATCTAAACAATTAACGACTATCAAATGCGATCTTGATCTACCCTATACGATGGATGATTTAAAACGCCAGCCTAGTGACTTATCAGAATTAAAAAGTCTGGTTTCAGACTTAGGTTTTTCATCATGGTTAAAGTTACTTAATAATCCAGTTGAAGCTGTTATTGTTGAAGAACAGCCTGCCGTTGATGATATCGAATGTCATTATGAAACCATACTCACCAACCAACACTTCAAAGAATGGCTGGCTCGCTTAGAGCAAGCCGAATTATTTGCTTTCGATACCGAAACCACCAGCTTAGATTATAGTTCGGCTCAGATCGTCGGTATTTCCTTTGCTGTGACTCCTGGTAGCGCCGCTTATGTGCCCTTAGCCCATGATTATCCTGACGCTCCTGAGCAATTAAATCGTAGCGAGGTTCTAGAGCAACTTCGACCGCTATTAGAAAATCCACTCAAAACCAAATTAGGGCAAAATCTCAAATATGATAGCCATGTGTTAGCCAATCATGGCATAAGCTTACAAGGCATAGCTCACGACACGATGCTGGAATCTTATATAGTTAACAGCACTGCTACTAAACATAATATGGATGATCTAGCCAAAACCTATCTAGGCGTCACTACGATTCAATATGAAGACGTGGCTGGCAAAGGCGTAAAACAAATCCCCTTTCAGCAAGTTCCACTAGAACAAGCAGCGCCTTATGCAGCTGAAGATGCAGATATTACCTTACGCTTGCATCACATCTTATTAGCTAAACTAAAGCAAATACCTAGTCTATTAGCCTTGTATTCTGATCTTGAAATTCCTCTTATTGGTGTACTCGGTCGTATAGAAAGCCAAGGCGTACTTATTGATAGTGATATGCTTGCCCAACAAAGTTTAGAACTTGCTAGTCATATCAATGCCCTTGAACACCAAGCCCATGATCTAGCGGGTCGAGTGTTTAATTTAGGCTCACCTAAACAAATTCAAGAAATTCTATATGATGAGCAAAAACTACCTATTTTAAAGAAAACGCCTAAAGGCCAACCTTCTACTGAAGAATCCGTCTTGCAAGAATTGGCGCTTAGTTATCCTCTGCCTAAGCTAATTTTAGATCATCGTAGTTTAAGTAAGCTAAAATCAACCTATACTGACAAACTACCAGAACAAGTTGATCCTTATACGGGCCGTGTACATACCTCTTACCATCAAGCCGTTGCCGCTACGGGCAGATTGTCATCATCCAACCCCAACTTGCAAAACATTCCTATCCGTAGTGCAGAAGGTCGAAAAATAAGGCAAGCCTTCATTGCTCCATCCGGCTATAAAATAGTCGCTGCCGATTATTCACAAATTGAATTGCGGATTATGGCGCATTTGTCAGCTGATGAAGGTTTGCTTAAAGCTTTCAGTGCCGGTCTTGATGTCCATACGGCAACGGCAGCAGAAGTCTTTGGTGTGCCGCTAGATCAAGTCACTACCGATTTACGTCGCTCAGCAAAAGCTATTAACTTCGGTCTTATCTATGGCATGTCGGCATTTGGTTTAGCACAGCAACTCGATTTATCACGCGGCCAAGCACAAGCCTATATCGATTTATATTTCACTCGCTATCCCGGTGTAAAAAATTATATGGAGACCATTAGAGCGCTAGCTCACGAACAAGGCTATGTTGAAACACTGTTTGGTCGGCGTTTATATTTACCAGAAATAAGCTCACGTAATGCAGCACGCAGACAATATGCCGAACGAACTGCGATCAATGCACCTATGCAAGGCACGGCAGCGGATATTATTAAACGCGCCATGCTTAGCACAGACCAGTGGCTATGCTCAGAAAAACCTGATGCTAAAATGATTATGCAAGTTCATGATGAACTAGTTTTTGAAATTGCAGATGATCAATTGGAACATTGCACCGCGAAAATCAGAACCCTAATGTGTTCAGCCGCTGATTTAAAAGTTCCATTGATTGTTGATATTGGTAAAGGCTTGAATTGGGATGAAGCGCATTGATAACAACTACGCGGCTTAAGCCGTTCCCACAAAGACCTACTAGATGAGCTGAACGACAATCTATTTTCGGAACGTAGAGTGTGTAAAAATCGTAGGGGCGTATTGCTTACGCCCATCTATCCAATATCAAGGTTGTTGATTAATGATTGCAATAGAGCTTTTTTAAAAGGGCGTATGCAATACGCCCCTACAATCTCACCCAACAGATATTTAGCTATGTAGGCAGGATAAGCAGTGCGCATCCACCTATCATAGCGAATGCGCTATCAAAGTTTTAACCGAGTAATGAGTGTATTAATAGCCTTTTCTTGCTTCATAATACTGTCACATAACTGGAACTGATTAACGGCTCTATGCAAATTTTGCTCTGGCTCGGCTACTTTAAAGTATCTATTACCTTCCAGATAATCCGTATAAAAACGCAGACCTAGTTCAAAGGGAATTAAGCGGATGCTCGCATATAAATAATCGTAATCAGCTTTTTTAAGAAATGAACCCGCCTCAGATAAATAACTCGCTAATAATGCTGTCGCTATCTCCAGATCAAATTCATTCGTTGCTAAATGATGGCAACAAGAGCGCAGACAATCTCCAATATCATAATGCACTAAACCCGGCTTAACGGTATCCAGATCAATGAGACTGATGATTTGCTGAGTGTCTTTAGCAAACAAAAAATTATTGAGTTTTGGGTCGCCATGAATAATCCTTAAAGGCAACAAGCCTTGCTGTTTTGCATCTTCCAGATCATTAATGATAGGTTGATGGCTAGCAATAAACGCTGCGCAATACTGGCTTTCTTTATTACTAGCTGTAGTCGCTGTTGTTAATACTTGCTGATAATGCTTTAAATAATCGGGAGCAATATGAAAACCAGGCAAAGTGTCATATAAGTGACTAGGTTCAAGGTCACTGACTAAGCCATGAAAATGTGCCAAGGCAAAACCCGTTTGCTCAACTTGATGGAGATGAGTGATAGTTTCTAAGCTTTCAGTATTTTCAATATATTCTAAGGCACGCCAATAATGGCCTTGTTCATCTTGATAATGATCAGCGTTAGTCAGGGTTTTTAAAATAGCGGGGATTTTAAGCTTAACAGTGTCTTTAGGTTTTAATGAGATATGGTCATTAAGCTGGCTTAAATTAGCCATAATCTGCTCAGGTGCAGAAAAAACACTTAGATTAATCCTTTGCAAAACAAAAGACTTAGACTGAGTTTGTACTAGAAACGTGTCATTAATGAGGCCATTGCCTAACTCAGAGATGTCAGACGCTACTTGAGTAAACTGCTGAGCGATGGCTATTAATGCTTCCATCAAATTACTATTTTCTAGCTTGAATTAAATTGCTTAGATAACGCAATGCCTGTCCACGATGGCTTAAGGCATTCTTGATAGTAGCAGGCAGTTCAGCGGAAGTACATTGTTCGCTAGGCACCCAAAAAACAGGATCATAACCAAAGCCCTGACTGCCAATAGCTTGAGTGGTAATCAATCCTTCCCAAACTCCTTGTGCGATCAGCGGCGTAGGATCGTCAGCATGTTCCATAAAGACCATGACGCAGATAAATCGAGCTGTGCGTTGAGTCTCTGGCACGCACTCAAGGGCTTGTAGCAATTTTAGAACATTGTCTTGATCACTGGCACCGACACCCGCATAGCGAGCAGAAATAACACCTGGCGCACCCTTTAAAGCATCGACAACAATACCCGAATCATCGGCTATCGCAGGTAGCTTGCTATGAAAAGCCGCATGCCTAGCTTTTATAATGGCATTTTCTACAAAAGTAGAGCCTGTTTCTTCTGCTTCAGTGATATTAAAAGCAGATTGAGCCACAATCGGATAATCTTCTAGTATCGCTTGGATTTCTTTTATCTTACCTAAATTGCCGCTGGCTAAAACAATGTTTTGTGAAGTCGAAAAGGACATATAAAAAGAGAGTTTGTTAAAAATAAAATTAAGTGAGGCGCTTATCTCGCTGTCATTAACTAAGTGGTAGGCCGGAATAAGACCACCCAAGCGTAGCGCGTAGTGGCGATTCGATAGCACCTATGCCGGAAACGCTTTACTCGCTTACGCTAGCAAAGTCTTATTCCGGCCTACAGCTAGTGATGTTGTGCAGCCACTCAGCGATTTTGAAAACAAATGCGGCAAACGAGATTATATCGACGTTACCTTAAATTGAAGAATGACTGGCTAAAGCTTCTTGTTGTTTTTGTAGTAATTGCTTAATACCTAAGCTTGCTAATTCAAGCATTGCATCTAATTCTTCTTTTCTAAAAGCATGGCCCTCAGCAGTCCCTTGAACTTCAATAAAAGCTGCCGCATCGTTCATGACCACATTCATATCTGTTTCGGCATTACTGTCTTCGGCATAATCAAGATCCAATACAGGAACGCCGTTATAAATACCTACAGAAACTGAGGCCACTTGTCCATGTATAGGATTGGCTTTAATCTGTTTACGCTTAAGCATGCTTTCAACAGCTATAGACAAAGCCACAAAGCCTCCTGTAATGGCCGCTGTTCGAGTACCACCGTCAGCTTGTAGCACATCACAATCAATAGTAATGGAATGTTCACCTAGTGCTTTTAAATCAACTGCGGCTCTTAAGGATCTTCCAATTAAGCGCTGAATTTCTAAGGTACGTCCACCTTGCTTGCCATGAGAAGCTTCACGGTTCATACGACTATGGGTTGAGCGCGGTAACATGCCATATTCTGCGGTCACCCATCCTTCACCTTTGCCTTTGAGAAAGCGAGGAACACTTTTGTCGACACTGGCTGTACAAAGTACTCGAGTATCTCCAAATTCAACCAATACAGAGCCTTCTGCGTGTTTGGTATAGCCGCAGGTAAATTTTATGTCTCTGAGTTGATCTGATTCTCGTCCGCTAGGTCTCATGCTGTATTCCGCTAAAATGAAAACCGCACAGTATACCTGAATTAGAGCTATTTTGGTTTCAAAAATCAGTGAAAAGATGCAAGACTACCCTTACAAGGTTAGAATGCTGCTTTTTGTAAATACTTGACGCTGCTTAGGTGAATAATGATTAGAAGTATGACTGCTTATGCTGGTAATGAAGTCAGCATTGGCGATATAACCTTAAACTGTGAGTTACGTTCGGTTAATCACCGTTACTGTGACATCACCCTAAAACTTCCTGATCATCTTCGTTTTATTGAAACCGATCTAAGAACCCTACTGGCAGCAAAAATTAATCGTGGTAAAGTTGAATGCGCCATCAGTTATAAAAAACAAGCGCAAAACAAACAGTCGTTTAACGTTAATATGGAAGCTGTTGCTGCCTTATTAGAAGCTACTGAGCAAATTGAACAACAAATGCAAGCTTCGCTGTCATTTTCTGCCCTAGACGTATTGGCTTTTCCTAATATTACTCAAGAACCTAGCATCGATAAATTAATACTAAAAGACGAAGCTACTCAATTAGTTAATTCAACATTAGCGAAATTTTTAGAAGTTAGGGAACGTGAAGGCGCTCAACTCAAAGTATTGCTAGAAGAACGTTGTATAAAAATTCAAGGCTTTTCAGTATTAGCCGCTAAGCGTATGCCTGAGGTTTTATTGCTAATACGCACTAAATTAAAAGAAAAAATTGACGAACTGCAAGTACAACCTGATTTTGATCGATTAGAACAAGAGTTAGTATTTGTCGCGCAAAAGTTGGATATTACCGAAGAACTGGATCGCTTAGATACCCATATCATAGAAGTCTTACGTGTACTTCAAGAAAAAGAGCCCGTAGGCAGACGCTTAGATTTCTTAATGCAAGAACTTAACCGCGAAGCCAATACCTTAAGCTCTAAATCTACTGATAAAGAAATGACCGCCATTGCTATAGAGCTTAAGGTTTTGATAGAGCAGATGCGAGAACAAATTCAGAATATAGAGTGATGTTTTAGACTTGTTGGGGTTCGTTATCACTTACCCCAACCTACTGCTTACAAATCACTTTTTCCATAGCCCGATAAAAAAACCAAGCAAGTAGCCCCGATCAAACGCAGTAGAATCGAGGCTAAAGATTTGTAGAGTAACAATAAACAAACCACGACTTATAAAGATAAAGAGAATTACGCCCATTGATACATAATGCATACAGTGCTCTCCAAGATTAAATCCTAGCATGTCAATAATACTAGCGGATTGTAGTCGTACATCAGACTTAGCAAAGGATTTATATGATTACCGTAAGTTTTTGTAGACCAACTTACCCCACCTTGGTTTTTTGTGCTGTCACATAAAAAAAATTGCTTCCTTTCCCTGACGTTAAATACCTAACAAGACAACTTATTGCCTTACATGAGCGTGTAGTTAGCTCACAAGCTATTTTTGTGAGCTAACAATCGGGTTAAATGTTTAACAAAGAACCAGACTTAGTCTTAATTCTAAATCTGTAAGGTGTTGAACATATTATAGTAAGCTGAATAATACTCGGTGCAATCCACCCTATACGGAGCGATAAACTAACCCTCACTTGGATACTTCTTCGTAAGTTTTTTTGATTTTTTTCGATATTGCCTGTGCGCGGCAACTTCCTGTCTCGAAACCTCCCTACGACTTACGGACTTAATTATCTCTTTATCGATCATTAATAAATCGACTGATATAAACATCAAGCACCTTCTTTCCGTGATAGTTAATGGCCTATTGCAATGCCCAGCCATTAACTTGACATATTGCCACACATTAATGCAAGGTGTCATTATGTCACCACCAAGGAATCATCATGATTGTTATAAGCAATGAACGCATTACCGCCAGAGTATCAGAACAAATAAAACAAACCCTGATAGCTGCTGCAGACCTTACCGGCGCAACACTCAATCAGTTCCTGGTACAGGCGGCGCTTGAAAAAGCAGAACTTATTATTGAAAAAGACAAATTAATACACTTAAGCAAAAATGATGCACAGGTCTTTTTTGATGCGCTGGAAAATCCACCAGAACCCAATGCAAAACTTCTTAAAGCCGTTAATCATTATAGAGCTCATATCAAGTGAGTTCGACTTTAAGAATTGAAACACTTTCTACAGTTCATAACAGAGCTGAGTTTGATTGTGGCAATAAAGCGTTAAATAACTTTTTACAAAAAATAGCGCGTCAGCATACCGAGAAGGGACTCTCTAAAACTTTTGTCTTAATTGATAGCAAACACCCAAACGATATTATTGCTTATATGAGACTTGTGGTTTGTGAGGTCTTGGCAGATGACATTCCCCATCAATGGAAAAATAAATACCCTAATAGGATTCCGGCTGCCAAACTTGCAAAGCTGGCTGTTGCAATAGATCAACAAAAGAAAGGTTATGGAGAGCTATTGCTGATTGATGCCATGCAAAAAATCTTAAATGTTTCTTACAAAATGGGAGTTGCTGGTCTTTTTGTCGATGCGAAGCATGAACAGGCAAAAGCCTATTACAATCAATTTGCCTTTATCTCAATGCCTGACCAATTAAATAACCTGTTTTTGCCTTTAGCGACCCTAGCTAAAAGTTTAGAAACTACGAATGAGCACGATTAGTCACAAGTTAAGCGTAAGGAAGTCCGTACGGAGGTTTAATCTATAAGGAATATTTGCGTAGGGTCGATTCGCGCTAGAGACTGTCAAAGTATTCTTTTTATACCCCTCTTTAGCAAAGAGGGGTTAGGGGAGATTTGATCTATAAAAAAAATTATTTTTAAATATCAACAATCTATGACTTAATAAAATCCCCCTCGATCCCCCTTTTACAAAGGGGGAAGCTAAAA
>CAIZMK010000031.1 GCA_903934035.1 uncultured Methylococcaceae bacterium | reverse complement strand
TGAAAGTATTATGACTTTAGCTTCCCCCTTTGTAAAAGGGGGATCGAGGGGGATTTTATTAAGTCATAGATTATTGATATTTAATAATAATTTTTTAATAGATCAAATCTCCCCTAACCCCTCTTTGCTAAAGAGGGGAATGAAAAGAATACTTTCAGAGTCTCGACAGCGTAATCCCAGCAATCGGAGCATGGAGACGATAACTATGCTCTAAAAGTGAACGCTTAAGCTAAATTGTCCCTAAATACCTAATAATGTATTTCGTTTTTTAGAAGAATAAGCGACATAATTTGACAGCCTTAGGGGTTATGATGAATAACTGTAAGGGGTTAATACCTTGTAACACATCAAAATCTATTAGATTGCTGTAATGGGCTAAAGGCTATTGCACGAGACAAACAGATGTTTGATCTTTTTTTTGATTTTGTTAGGCTATATTTTAATATTACTAGGGGGTATAAATGAATTTTGAATCGAGTACTTATAACATAGCTGATGTTTGCTTTTTCTCAAAAGCACAAGAAGAGTGGGGTTGTTTTGGCAATATGACGGGTGGCTTCCCCTTTCGTTTAACAGAGGATACACTGATCCCTTCTACAGAGAATCTCTATCAAGCCATGCGTTTTACTGAGTACCCTGATATACAAAGAAAAATAATCGCGCAAAAGTCTGGATACTCTGCCAAGTTAGTTTCTAAACCCCATAGGAATACTCATACCCGCGCAGACTTTGAAGAGCATAAATTAGAAATAATGCGCTGGTGCCTGCAATTAAAACTAGCTAATCATAAAAGCTTTGGTGATGCTCTACTGAAGACAGATGATAAAGCCATCGTTGAGAAATCACATAAAGATGCTTGGTGGGGCACTCTATTGAGGGGCGACACATTGATGGGTATCAATATATTAGGGCAGTTGTTGATGGAATTACGCGATCAATACCGTCAGGAGTTAGCAGCTGGTACTACAGGTTATAAAACAGTGACCCCACCTAATATCCCAAACTTTAACTATTTTGGAGATGCTGCGCCGGTTATTAGGAAATAGCGTAACAAAGCTAATTCAGGTCTCGAGCATAGGTTGGCTTGCGAGAACAAGCAAGCCAATCTATGAAGCTTATTGTGGTAAGAAGCCGTAGGCTGCCCCCCTATTGTTTTTTAATGATGTAAAACCCTAGCAAGTTATCAATTAAGGTTATTATGAATTACGTAAATGAAATTATCGATAATGCAGAAGAGATTGCTATACATGTAATCTGTGAAAAGAATTTTTTTGGTCAAAACTATAGCGTAAATATGAATACTCTTAGTATTGAATTGAGGGCTATATTGGAAGAAACAAAGCAATCATTTAACAAAAAAGTCACAACAGAAATGCGCCATGATGATACGGTTGATGCTATACAGTGTTGCAAGGATATAACGACCTTTTCGATAAGGTTACTCAAAAGCAATATCCCAGATAAGCTAAAAATAGCACTATTCAAAGATTTAAATATTGTAGGATATATGTTTGATAGAAACACAAAGTCATATGTGGCATGTCATCACCACCTTAATACATTTCTTGACGCGATTGAAAATTATAAAAAGTCACTTACCTCTTTAGATTTACAGATTTGGAACGATTCAACATACTGTGGAGCAGATCAAGTGCCATTTTTTCGGGGTTATCTAAAAGGAATTATGTCGAGTACAGGATAAAAGCATGAAAGCAACTTTACTTATTGTTTCCCCCCCTACAATGCCGGTCGGGGTTTATAAACCCCGTCTCGCTTGATAAAAGCCGTAGCTGTAGGCCGGAATAAGGCTTTACAAGCGACAGCGAGTAAAGCGTTTCCGGCATAGGCACTGCTCCTGTGCCGGAAACGCTACCACGCGCTACGCTTTTTGATATCAATACGAGCTACTTTAATACCCATGCTGTGGTTTTTAATATAAAAACAGCGATTTTTTATACATAAAACTTCCATTTTTATACCTAAAACGCTGGTTTAGACACTCATAACTGCACTTATAATAAATAACCCCTGCCTCTTTGTATTAAAACTTATCTTTTCGATATACAAAACTCACAATTAGCTATTAAAAAGCACGATTTTTATACCTCACCGGTTTTCTTTAATATCAATCGCCCCCTTATATATACGAAAACCAGAAATTTTCGTATATAAAACTGCCTTTTTTATACGATAAAGGGTTGTTTTTGTATCTTAACCTCGGTTTTTAGTGCCTTGCCGAAG
>CAIZMK010000030.1 GCA_903934035.1 uncultured Methylococcaceae bacterium | reverse complement strand
GGTCTTAAAATCCTGCTCAGCAGTCGACGTTGCAGCAAAAAAAGATTGTGCTACACCACTTGCTTGCTCATCTTTATCCAATACAATAACAAATAGCTCTGCCTCGACAACATCAACTAATGGCGTTAATAGCTGAATATGGCCTTCTTTATAAATTGCTTTTACAGCTTGCATGTAAAATCTCCTTTATTCATTTGATAATCTGAAATTTGCGCTAAGGTCACGGCTTTCATATCCGCACCTTGTTGATATTGTTTTTGCCAGTCTATGATTTTATCAAGCGCCATTTCCAATCGCCATTTTGGCACCCAGTTCAAACTGGCTTTGGCTTTAGAACAATCCAATTTAAGATAGTGCGCTTCATGCAGGTGATTGCTATTATCCAGATGCCAACTTGCGCCCTCTCCCCAAACTTGTGTTAAATACTCAACTATCCATTGCACAGGTTTAGTATCTTCGTCATTTGGGCCAAAGTTCCATCCTTCTGCGTAACTTGTTCCTTCTTCATACAATGTCTGTGCTAATTTCAAATAACCAGATAAAGGTTCCAACACATGTTGCCAAGGTCTTATAGCATGAGGATTGCGTATATTAACGGCTTCATTATGAGTGATGGCACGCATTATATCGGGTATTAATCTATCTTCTGCCCAATCACCTCCGCCTATTACATTACCGGCTCTAGCAGAGGCCAATGCCACGCCATGCTTTTGATAGTGTTCAGGATGAAAGTAAGAATTACGATAAGCTGAGGTTACTAATTCTGCGCAACCTTTGCTGTTGCTGTATGGATCATGACCCCCCATAGGTTCATTTTCCCTATAACCCCAGGTCCATTCGCGGTTTTCGTAACATTTGTCTGTAGTTATATTAACCACTGCTTTTACGCTAGCGGTGTTGCGGACTGCTTCAAGTAAGTTAACGGTACCCATGACGTTAGTGGAATAGGTCTCGACAGGATTTTGGTAGGAATAACGCACCAAGGGTTGAGCAGCCATGTGAATGACGATTTCTGGTTGATGTTCGTGGAACACCGCTTGTAGCTTGTCTAAATCACGAATATCTCCAATGATACTAATCATGCCATTGGCAATATTTGCAGCGTCGAATAAGCTAGGAGTTGTTGGCGGAGCCAATGCATAACCTATTACCTGAGCACCCATAGATTGCAACCAGAGCGACAACCAACTACCTTTAAATCCCGTATGCCCTGTTAACAAGACCGTTTTATCTGTCCAAAAGATAGAATTCACCATATTTTCCAAGGTGCTTTGTCACTTGCCCATAATTCTTCTAAATGAATCTTATCGCGTAATGTATCCATAGGTTGCCAAAAGCCAGAATGGAAGTGGGCTACCATTTGTCCTTCTTGAGCTAACTGCTCCATTGGCTCACGCTCCCAAATACTTTGGTCATCTTTAATGTAATCTATTACTTTAGGCGAGAGTACAAAGAAGCCACCATTAATCCAACTACCATCACCTTGTGGTTTTTCTTGAAAACTAACAACATTAGAACCTTTTAAATTTAACGCGCCAAACCGCCCTGGAGGTTGCGTAGCTGTCAGGGTTGCCAATTTACCCTGTTGTTTATGAAACTTAATTAACTCTGTGATATTAACGTCGCCAATACCATCACCATAGGTACAACAGAAATCTTCATCTTTTACATATTCAGCAACGCGTTTAATACGGCCACCTGTCATAGTTTCTTCACCGGTATCAACTAGGGTCACTTTCCATGGCTCCGCATTGCGTTGATGCACTTCCATTTTATTGCTTTGCATATCGAAGGTAACATCGGACATGTGTAAAAAGTAATTAGCAAAATACTCTTTAATGACATAGCCTTTATAACCGCAACAAATTATGAAATCATTAATTCCATGAGCTGAATAAGTTTTCATGATATGCCAAAGTATCGGCTTACCACCAATTTCGACCATAGGTTTAGGTCGAGTTGATGTTTCTTCACTAATCCTTGTACCAAGACCGCCGGCTAAGATAATTGCTTTCATATATTTACTCTACACATACAGAGACGGCATAACCGTACTGTTTTAGTAACGCGTGTTGCTTCGCTTGCGCTAAATCACTAGCTACCATTTCAGCGCACATTTCCTGTGCCGTAATCTCAGGAACCCAACCTAGTTTTTGCTTGGCTTTACTAGGATCACCCAACAAAGTATCCACTTCGGTGGGACGAAAGTAACGGGGATCAATCTTAACGATAGGCTGGTCATTCCAATAACCGACTTCGTTAACGCCCTCACCTTCCCAACGTAGTGGCATACCTAGTTCTTCTGCGGCCCATTCGATAAATTGGCGTACGCTATATTGAATGCCAGTGGCGATCACAAAATCTTCAGCCTGATCTTGTTGCAGCATCATCCATTGCATACGCACGTAGTCTTTGGCATGGCCCCAGTCACGCAAGGCATCGATGTTACCCATGTACAAGCAATCTTCTAAACCTTGATTGATGTTGGCTAAGCCTCTAGTGATTTTTCGGGTTACAAAGGTTTCGCCTCGGCGTGGGCTTTCGTGATTAAACAAGATGCCATTACAAGCATACATACCATAAGCCTCACGGTAGTTGACCGTTATCCAGTAGGCATATAACTTGGCGACGGCATAAGGGCTGCGTGGATAAAAGGGGGTGGTCTCTTTTTGCGGCGTTTCTTGTACTAAACCATAAAGTTCGGAGGTACTGGCTTGGTAAAAACGTGTTTTCTTCTCCAGCCCCAAAATCCGAATGGCTTCTAAAATACGTAGAGTGCCCATGCCATCTACATCAGCGGTGTACTCGGGACTCTCAAAACTAACAGCCACATGGCTTTGCGCACCTAGGTTATAGATTTCATCTGGCTGCGTTTCTTGGATAATACGTGTCAAGTTACTACTATCACTAAGATCACCATAGTGCAGTTTAAAGCTTGCGTTATCTACATGTGGATCTTGGTAGATATGATCAACCCGCTGGGTATTAAACGAGCTAGCGCGGCGTTTAATACCATGGACGGTATAGCCTTTTTCTAATAGAAATTCTGCGAGATAAGAGCCGTCTTGGCCGGTAATGCCAGTAATGAGTGCTACTTTTTGTGTCATGTGCGTATTTTGTGGTTAATTTATCTTAACGTTAGAATAATCAATAAGTTCTTGGCATTACAAAATCTTGATAAGCTACACTTAAACCTTCGATTAAGCTTACTTTAGCTTGCCAGCCTAAGGCATTAAGCCGAGAACTATCCATCCACTTACGTGGAGTGCCATCGGGCTTGGTGGCGTCAAATTCAATTGTACCTTTGTAGCCTACCGCTTGGGCAATAGCTAGGGCTAAGTCGGCATGGGTACGCATATCCAAATTGGTCTGACCTTGATTTTTAAGTACACGCACAATAGCTGAGCCCACCATACCACGGTGCCCTGCTACATAGATTTTATTGGATTGTGTCATTAGCAATGTGTTATTTATCAGTTCATAAGCTCAAGTTAAAAAAGTGCTCGAACGACCTAAGGCTCTACTTACTTGAACATGTTACTTGGTGAACTTTTTAAACTCTATGTGATGTAGCTCAAAAAGTTGGGGAATTTTATCATCTTTCTGGGGAGAGAGAGCTAAACAAAGTCACTAATTAAATTTATTTATTTTGTAAAACCAATGCTATTTCATCTTCGCTAAGACCAGTCAGCTCACTTATTGTTGGTATTGGCAAACCAATTTGACGTGCATTTAAGACCATTTTTGTTTTTGCATTGAATTCGCCTTGTTGCAATCCTTGCTCCAAACCTTGTTCTAAACCTTGTTCTAAACCTTGTTGCAAACCTGTTTTAGTAGCAAGTTCTATTGAGCTTTTTTGAATATAAATCCAGTCCTTCTTTTTATGCTGAAGCTCCAATTCCTCTTCGCTTAAACCCGCTTCGTTAGCAACATTAAAGGCTTTTTCCAATTCCTGCTCTAGGTTATCAGGAATGTAATTTAGATCCCCAGCATTTTTTATAAAATAAATCCATTTATCCTGAATTGTTTCAAGCTCTTCCTCGGTTTTAATAAATTTTGGTAATTCAATAAAAATCAGCTCTATATCATCACTATATTCAATAAATTGTTTTTTTTCTAGCAACTTAAAGTTATTGATCAGTTCAGGGCTATTATCAAAAAGTGTAAAGTCAGTGATAGTTAATGCAATCACCGGATTTAATAAATGGTAGGCATCACCTTTTTTAAGCTGTATTGAATAGTTCTTTGCAGCATTATAGAGAATACGCTTTTCAAAGCCCTCATGATTCAAGACTTGCATTTCAATAATGACGCGACTTTTATCGCTAAGTTCTGCCTTTACATCAACGTAAGTATCTTTCATGCCCTTTAGTAAAGGGATGCTGTAAGGGTCAACTATAGTCAAATCTGTTATTTTTTGTTTATTATCGAATTCAATAACGGAATTTAAAAAACTAATCAATATGTCTTTTGATCCTATACTGCCAAAGACTTTTTTAAAGGCAAAGTCGGTTTTTACATCAAGAAATTTCATTTAATTATGCCTAATGTGATCAAGGGTTAGAAGTCCCATTATAGAGAAAGATAATGATGACGCTATTAAAATAATGCTTTATTTTCAATAAAATTAAGCTCTTATGAGTTAATCTATGAGCGAATCATTCTTGTGTTAAAAAAAGAAGCAGACCATAGTGCATTAATAATGCATAGATTTTTTGTTATGCAAAAGACGGTTCACGTAAAAAGTTGACTATAAACTGATAGCCCTGATGCTCAACTAAGGCAAATACCAAGGCCATATGACTTTCATATATTCATGCACAATACGATTACGTAAACCAATAGCTGCATTCCATTGTTGAAGTTGCTCATCAGTTATTTGCTTTTTTATATGCAAACTGGCAAAGCTATCGTAGGCAGAAAAAGGTACAGAGTCACCCAGCTCTTTTAATAAATGTTTAGCTTTACCAATTGAATTTTCTATCAATACTTGCAAGGCATGCAGCACACCGTTTTGTTTTAGCCTGCTAAGAAACTGCTTAATGCTTATTTTTTGCAAAGCATCTTGTAGTGATGCGCTTTGCTCATCGGCAATTCGGCAACATTCTGCATGATATAAATCAAGCCGCATAACATTGATCCCAATAAAATTCTTCTAATTTGCGCCAAGTACACTGTAAAAAATAATGCCATGCCAAAGTGGCATCACCCTTGAGTACAATACCTTTTTCGGCGACTACCGCACGCATAGCTAGTCCTGCATTGGTTAGGTCTATAAATCTACTTTATATTCATACACATTAAGCAGCAGCACCAGAGACCGCCGTAAGGTTTCTGTTTCTGCTAATACTGCGATAACATTGATTTCAGGCTGGCTATGCCATCGAATAGCAATATCCCAATCACTATTTTCGCCGGTCTTACCATTAGCTTGACTACTTATCAATATAGCCAATTCTTGCTGCGGAATATTTAAAAGACATGCCTTAAGGCCAGCTCTTCTAAGTTGAATGTTTTACACATGTGCTTCCCATAAAAACATCAAATACAGCCTAATTTAAAACCGATTATGGATACTGTGGTAGCTCTTTACCCAGCCCTAGCAGTGGATACAAATCTTTAAATCGCTTATGGATAATATTTAAGATTCCATATAAAACACTTACAGACTTCAAAGCGATATTCAAATGAGCGATATTTTTATCGGGGTCATCTGGATAATCATGCGTAAATTTATTGCGAATATTTCTAATTGCCTGCCAGTTTTCAATGTTGTCGATAAATCCAAGCTTTTCTAATCTACTAAGCTTATCTAGCACCAGTTTCATTTGCAATTTCGTCACAAAAGTGAGCTCTGCGCGGACTATCATATTGACATCTGATAGATTTGTTTCAATGAGCAAATCAATATCTCCGCCACGCTGGTTGTCGTCTACCCGCGACCCGAACAACCAAACACTTGCCTCAGTACCAAATGTTTCGGCAACTGT